>CAYJNJ010000102.1:0-14907 GCA_964371595.1 uncultured Bacteroidales bacterium
GCTTAGGGCGTAGGGCTTATGGCTTGATGCTTGTGGCTTGCAGCTTGAGGCTTGTGGCTTGTGGTTTGAGGCTTGTGGCTTGAGGCTTAGGGCATTTAGTACTTAAAATTATGCGACTTCAATTGAGAGTATTTCTTTTCTCCTTTTTTCTCCTTGTCTCCCTGTCTTCTTTTTCTCAGAAAGGGGTCCAGCTGGCTTTGCTCAAGTATAATGGCGGGGGCGACTGGTATGCCAATCCGACCTCGCTGACCAATCTTGTCAAATTTTGCAATGATAATCTGAATACCAGCCTGGTTGAAGATTATGCCACAGTGGAAGCAGGCAGTCTTGAGATTTTCAATTATCCATTCGTCCACATGACCGGCCACGGGAATGTTTTCTTCAACGAACAGGAAGCCCGGAACCTCCGGAATTATTTGCTGGCAGGCGGATTTCTTCATATCGACGACAATTACGGCCTGGATCCTTATGTCAGGCCCCAGATGAAAAAAGTGTTCCCGGAACTGGATTTTGTGGAACTGCCCTTCGATCATGCTATCTATCACCAGAGGTACGAATTCGCAAATGGCCTGCCAAAGATCCATGAGCACGACAATAAACCTCCACAGGGTTTCGGGCTGATCTACGAAGGTCGGCTGGTCTGTTTCTATTCTTATGAATGCGACCTTGGTGATGGCTGGGAAGACCCAGATGTGCATCATGATTCGGCTGCCTCAAGGCAGAAAGCGCTGCAGATGGGGGCGAATCTTATTAGCTACGTGTTTATGCGTTGAACCTAAGGCTTGTGGCTTGTAGCTTAAGGCCTCATGCGGAATGCCTCAAGCCTCAAGCTTTGGATTTTAGATTTGCGATCTGCGCCTCAATAACCCTGATTTTGTTTTCTGCGTCAGCCTGCTTTTTCTGCTCGATCTCTACAACTTTTGCCGGCGCGCTGCTGACAAACTTTTCATTACTGAGCTTTACCATTACAGTGGCAAGAAAACCGCGGGCATACTCAAGGTCTTTCTCCAGCCTGTCTATCTCGGCTTCAATATCAATTGTCTCTGTTTGTAAGGGTATGAAGAATTCGGTTGATCCTACTATAAATGAGGCCGCCCCTTCAATTTTTTCCTCTGTATAATTTAATGAATCCAGGTTTCCCATCTTAATAACAACAGGGTCAAAATAAGTATTGGGCTGCTGGCCATGGTTTTTCCTTATGAACAGGTTGATCTTTTCCCTGGTAGCGATGTTTTTATTGGAGCGTTCATTCCTGATGGCAATGATTACCTCCCTTTCAAGATCGAAATGCTTCAGCAGAGCAGGCTTGAAAGATCCGGCTACCGGATATTCTGCAATAATAATATCATCCCCTTGTCCCCTTGTCCCCAACCGGTGCCAGATCTCTTCGGTGATAAATGGCATGAAGGGATGAAGGATTTTCATCAAGGTTTCAAAGAAAGAAATCGTCTTCTCATAAGTTTCACGGTCGATCGGCTTCTGGTATTCAGGCTTTATCATTTCCAGGTACCAGGAGCTGAATTCGTCCCAGGTAAGCTTATAGGCAGTCATCAGCGCGTCAGACATACGGAATTTTGAAAAATGGTCTTCCAGTTGTGTCAGGGCTTCGTTCAGCCGGTTTTCGAACCAGTGTACTGCTGTTTTGTTGTTTTCAGAGGCTTTCAAATCCGGGTCAATCTCCCAACTGCTGACCAGGCGCAGGGCATTCCAGATCTTATTGCTGAAATTCCTTCCCTGCTCGCAGAGGGATTCATCGAACAGCAGGTCGTTTCCTGCCGGGGACATAAATAGCATACCAATTCGCACGCCATCAGCACCGTAATGTCCCATCAGGTCAAGCGGATCGGGCGAATTACCGAGCGATTTCGACATTTTCCTGCCCAACTTGTCACGGACAATCCCCGTGAAATAAACATTCTTAAATGGCACTTCTTTGCGGTATTCCAGGCCTGCCATGATCATCCTGGCAACCCAGAAAAAGAGGATCTCCGGTGCGGTCACTAGATCATTTGTAGGATAATAATAGTTGATATCCTTATTGTCAGGGTCCCTGATCCCGTCGAAAGTAGAAATCGGCCAGAGCCAGGAAGAGAACCATGTATCGAGGACGTCTTCGTCCTGTTGCAGGTCTTCGGTTTTTAATGAAGGAAGATTATACTCTGTCCTGGCCTTTTCCAGTGCTTCTTCCTGCGATTTTGCCACGACAAACTCACCATTCGGAAGGTAATAAGCCGGGATCCGCTGTCCCCACCATAACTGCCTGGAAATACACCAGTCGCGTACATTCTCCATCCAGTGGCGATAGGAGTTCTTGATTTTCGCCGGGTGGAACTTCACTTCCTCATTCATTACCGCTTCCAGTGCGGGTTTGGCGAGGTCCTCCATCTTCATGAACCATTGCAACGAAAGCTTTGGTTCAATCACCTCGTCAGTTCTTTCCGAATAACCAACTTTATTGACGTATTCTTCCTGCTTTACCAGGAATCCTTTATCCTGCAATTCAATGGTGATCTTCTTCCTGACTTCGAAGCGGTCTTCACCGATGTACAGGGTGGCTTTTTCGCTTAAAGTACCGTTATCATTGAAGATATCGATGGTTTCAAGTCTGAATTTCCTGCCGATCTCATAGTCATTGATATCATGGGCCGGGGTGATCTTCAGGCAGCCGGTACCGAATTCCATATCGACATATTCGTCTTCTATGACCGGGACGGCCCTGCTGATCAGGGGGACCAGCACCTTTTTCCCGACGAGGTGGCGGTAGCGCGGATCATTCGGGTTAACACAAACCGCAGTATCGCCGAGTATGGTTTCGGGGCGGGTTGTGGCAATTGTGATAAATTCTGAAGGGTCTCCCTCCACAAAGTACCGTATATAATAAAGCTTGGAATTAACTTCTTTATAGATAACCTCTTCATCCGACAGGGCAGTCAGTGCCTTCGGGTCCCAGTTGACCATGCGTACCCCTCTGTATATCAGGCCTTTATTATAAAGGTCGATGAAAACATCGATGACCGATTCGTACATATGCGGATCCATCGTGAAGCGTGTGCGTTCCCAGTCGCAGGAAGCGCCCAGCTTTTTAAGCTGTTCAAGGATGATCCCTCCATGCTTCTCTTTCCACTCCCAGGCATATTCCAGGAATTTCTCCCGGGTCAGGTCGAATTTATTTATCCCTTTTTCTTTCAGCATGTTAACCACCCTGGCTTCTGTAGCAATAGAAGCGTGGTCGGTGCCTGGAAGCCACAGAGCGTTCTTGCCCTGCATCCTTGCCTTTCTCACCAGGATATCCTGGATGGCATTGTTCAGGATATGGCCCATGTGCAATACACCCGTAACATTCGGAGGGGGAATAACGATTGTATAAGGCTCTCTCTCATCAGGTTCAGAGTGAAAGTACCGCTTTTCCATCCAGTGGCTGTACCATTTCTGCTCAACCTCCTTCGGGCTGTATTTGCTGGGAATATCCATTTTAGCTGTGTTTTCAGTAATTTTTTCAAACAGACCGGCAAAATTAACAAAAAAAACCGACGGGTTATCCCGTCGGTACATGGAGTATATAGAAAACCGAAGGATTTACCCGTCGGAGCAATTAATGTATTTACTTCTCTTCGTGAGAGCACCCACCCTTTTCATGCAGGAAATATCCAGCCATCTCACTGATACTCTGCACGTTCTCCATGCTGAACATTTCGGAGAAATTCATATCGCCGGTGATTGTTACCAGCATGATGCCATTTTTATCACGCTCTACCAGGGCTACTTCACGGGTATTCCCGGATGTTCCCCTGATCATTAAAAGCCTGGCCTGGAAATCATCAGAACTTACTGTCATCACCTCAATATATTGATCGTCAGATGCCGACTTTTGGATCTTCTTCCAGATCTTATCCTGGCTTGCCTGGGAGCTTTCGGCGTCATACCTTATCAGCCTGATCTTCTCGATATCCTTCATCATTTCTTTTACCTGCGGATGTTCCGTTTCTGCTTCCCATGCGAAGCTCATTGAGCCGGGCATGATCTCAGAAGTTTTAAATCCCGGCTCACCCGAATATTTATCGTAAAGAGATGACAAGGGTGTGCCCTGGGCAATGATAAAGGAAGGGACGAGAACAGCAATCATAATAACTATCAGCTTTTTCATCGCTAAAATATTTAAGAATGATTACTTCTCTTCTTCATTGAGTTGTTCCAGCTTGTCCATGCCTTCGAAGTTCATGGTTTTTGAAAGCTTTCCGATAGTGCTCATGTCGATGGTCCCGGTTATGACGATAAACCCTGCTTCTTTCTCCCCATTGATGACAAGGAGGAGCTCTCCGATTTTATCTCCCTTTTTCTTGGACAGGAATTTTACTTCTTCCCCGGTTTGTTTGACGACCATCAGTTCGGTAAAGCCTTCCACCTGCAATTTACCGACTTCACCTTTAAATTTGGCTAATTCAGCATCACCATCAGCTTCCGTTTCATACATCAGGATCTTAATGCCTTCCAGTTGTTCCATCATCGCTTTGACCTCCACCATTTCCGGGTCATCCGATTCCATATCGGCAAACATACCAAAGAGTTCTTTGGAGATACTGACGGTGGTATAGCCCTCTTTTCCGCCGTATTTGTCGAAAAGCGCTACGGCTGAACTGGTCTGGGCATTCACTAATTGTGCGCTCATTAATAACAGCATCGTTAAAGCTGCAAGAATTGTACGTTTCATGGTTTTAAAGTATTTAGTTGTTTGTAAATTATATTGTTCAAAAACTCTCCCCTTTAGTTCCCCCTCCCTTTATGAAAGGGAGGGGGACAGGGGGTGGGTTCATCAATTTCTTGTAATCATTTTGCTGACCTTCTCTACTTCATTCAGTCGTTTCACCTCACCAGCTGCTTTACTGTATGCTGCGACAGGTTTCAGCCCGTTCAGGCCCGATTCAAGCGTGGTGACCGGTTCGAGATTTTTTGTGCCTTTATTGAATTGTGCTGAGACGTAAAGAAGTATCTTTTTTGCTTCGGCATAAGCCAGTTGCGGGTCATCATAAGTATCACCGATCCGTTTGCTGAATGGGTCAAACTTTACGAATACTGCGACCAGGATAAGGATCGAAGCTGCAACGCCCGCTATCCAGTATATCCATGGCCGGTGGATGTCGAACAGGGGCGAATGCTTATCTTCTTTAATCCCTGCCATGATCTTCTCATCGAACGCCGGGTCACTCAAGCGCTGGCTCATTTCATTGCTTATAAAGCGGAAATACTTTTCAAGGTCCTTCCACCGCTCGGGAACATCTCCCGAGGTGAAAAAATCCCGGAGCAGCTTTTCTTCCGGGAGAGAGGTCTCTCCCTCAAAATACTTCTCCAACAATTTCTCAATTTCGTGCAAGTTCATATCCTTGTATTTTTAATATCGTATCCCTTACTTTTTTCCGGGCCCTCGATAAATTGACCCGGATCGCATTAATATTCAATTCCATGACTTCGGCGATCTGGTCATACTCCATCTCTTCAATATCCCGCATCTGCATGATCGCTTTTTGCTGCTCCGGCAGATTTTCAATGATCTTCCTGACAAAGCCTGAAAAATCTTCTTTCTCCAGTTTCTCCCCCCTATCTTCTGTCATGTTTCCCAGTTGTCTTTCCTGTATCCTTTCGGTCTGGAAACCCTTTGACCTTATCCTGTCGATGCAGAGATTTTTAGTGATGGTCATGGCGAAAGCTTCAATACTTGTATAATTTCCCAGTTCTCCCCCTCTTGTCCAGAGCTTAATCATGGCATCCTGCACTGTATCTTCCGCTTCTTCCACCCTGCCCAGCATTCTTAGCGCCAGGCGGAACAGCTTGTGCTTCAGCGGGAGGACCTGTATTTTAAACTCTTCAGGGGTCATTTGTTGTTAAGACGATAGATCACGGGATTCATTACAAAAGATTTCGAAATATTTCCCAATTTTTACCATATTCTGATCAGAACTTTGAAAAGATCGATTTTTGTTTATTTTTGTTGCATGACATCTCCAAAATAGTAATAACCAAAACTTAAAATTATGTTTAAAAATCATCCTAAAGGATTAATCGTCGCTTTTTTCACCAATATGGGTGAACGCTTCGGGTTTTATACCATGATGGCCATACTTGTTCTGTTTTTGCAAGCAAAATATGGTCTTACGGAGGAAAAAGCAGGCGGAATATACAGTTGGTTCTATTTCAGTATTTACGCTTTAGCGCTGGTTGGTGGATTGCTGGCTGACTATACAAGGAAATACAAAACTGTGATCCTAATTGGTCAGGTCATTATGTTTGCAGGTTACGCCCTGCTGGCATTTCCAGGACTTACATATCCAATTACAGTTGTGGGTCTTTTTACAATCGCCCTTGGCAATGGATTATTTAAAGGCAATTTACAGGCTGTGGTAGGACAAATGTATGACGATCCAAAATATTCAAAAAATCGTGATACTGCCTATCTGCTCTTTTATATGGGTATTAATATCGGTGCATTCTTCGCCCCTTTTGCTGCGACAGGTGTTCGCAACTGGTGGCTTGGCGTCAATGGGTTAAGACACGACGGAAGTCTGCCGGCCCTTTGCCACCAATATCTTGATGGTACTTTAAAAAATCCTGCTGATCTTCAAATCCTTGCAGACAAAGTAAACCTTAGCGGACCTGTCAGCGATTTGTCGGCATTTGCAAATTCCTACATCGAAATTTTCTCCCGGGGTTACAACTATGCATTTGGGATTGCGGCAGGAGCAATGATCGTATCACTCATTATATATTTAATTTACAGTAAATTATTACCTAACAAGGAGAAAGCTTCTAAAGAAACCGAGGTAAAGATTAATAAGGTCCCATTAACCGCCCTTATTTCATTATTGGTTGCTGGAGCAGTTGGTGCAGTGGTTTACTTTGCTTCAGGTAATATCGACATAGCTTTTGCATTTGGACTTTTTGGTGCTTTTGTGGCGTGGATTCTTCAGATTGCTACTAAGGAAGAACGACCAGCAATTATGGCACTTATTATGGTCTTTGTGGTTGTTATATTTTTCTGGATGTCTTTCCATCAGAATGGCCTGACACTTACTTTTTTCGCAAGGGATTATACTGTAAAGACTGTCGGCTCTTTCACTTACATGTTCTTCACCCTTGAAAATATACTCTCGGTTATAGCTGCGATTGCGGGTTTTGTCCTGGTGATAGGTAAGAAAAGCAGCAGGAATACCAGGCTTATCGGAGCAGGTTTACTTGTCGCCGGCGGTGCCCTCGCATATTATTTCTTTACCCAAACTGGTGCTGAAAATGATATTTCACCTGAGGTTTTCCAATCATTCAATCCATTGTTTATCGTGTCATTGACATTTGCGGTTATGGCAGTATTCGCATGGCTGAACAAACGTAATCTGGAACCTTCCACTCCGAAAAAAATCGGTATTGGGATGATAATTGCTGCAATTGGTTTTTTAATCATCCTCGTTGCGTCTTTGAACCTTGTCTCTCCCCACGATTTGAAATTTGTGGATGAAAGCGGGGCAGTTAAATTTAACCCGGTTCCGGATTCATCACGAGTACTGCCATACTGGTTAATGAGTTCGTATCTCATCCTGACAGTAGCAGAGCTTTTCCTGAGCCCGATGGGTTTATCTTTCGTCTCGAAGGTGGCTCCTCCACGATTCCAGGGCATTATGCAGGGGGGTTGGTTATTGGCAACTGCAGTAGGCAACAAATTATTAGTTGTCGGAAGCTTTTTCTGGGGCAAACTTGACTTGTGGCAGTTATGGCTGATCTTTATTGTTTGCTGTTTACTTTCAGCTGCATTTATTTTCAGCATTATCAGGAGATTGGAGAGAGTTACAAAATAAAGCGATTAAACCGACGGATTTACCCGTCGGAGCATATTCAGAACCGACGGGTTTCCCCGTCGGTTCTTTTCGTATTATCTTCGCACAATGTATCCCTGGAACCATCATCGCCGCTTTAATTCCTATGCCGAATATTTTAAGAAAGAATTCGGCGGCAGGGTGCAGAAATTAGCCATCGATGCCGGTTTCACCTGCCCTAACCGGGATGGTTCGAAAGGACGCGGAGGGTGCACTTACTGCGATAATGACGCTTTCAATCCTTCCTATTGCCAGCCTGAAAAATCCGTTAATCAGCAAATCGAGGAGGGAATTGAGTTCCATGCCCGGCGCTACAGAAGGGCATACCGTTACCTGGCATATTTCCAGCCCTATTCTAATACTTATGCTCCCCTGGATAAACTGAAAGAGATCTATTCGCAGGCATTGGCCCGGCCTGAAATCATCGGACTGGTAATCGGCACCCGGCCTGATTGTATCGATGAGGAAAAGCTGGAATATTTCAGCGAGCTTGCCGGGGATCATTACCTGATGCTGGAATACGGCATCGAATCCTGCTATAATCACACACTGGCAAGGATTAACCGGGGACATAGTTTTGAAGATGCTGTAAATGCCCTGAAAATGACATCATCATATGGTATTAAAACCGGTGCCCATTTCATCTTTGGCCTGCCGGGGGAATCAAAGAATGAAATGATGAAGGAAGTGGAAATCATCAACAGCCTGCCCGTTCAGAATATCAAATTTCATCAGCTTCAAATAATCAAGGGGACCCGCATGGCCCGGGAATATTCCGACAAGCCGGGTGATTTCGTTCAATTTCCACTTGAAGATTACATTGAATTCATTATCGATTTCATTGAAAAGCTGAATCCGGCCATTGTTATTGAAAGATTCGCCGGTGAAGTACCACCGCGGTTCCTTGCAGCGCCCGGCTGGGATTTGATCCGTAACGACCAGGTACTGGCCAGGATTGAGAAACGGCTGGAGGAAAGGGATACGTGGCAGGGTAGGAAATATAAGCCACAAGCCACAAGCCGCAAGCTACAGGCCTAAAGCTTGTGGCTTGAGGCTTGAAGCTTATGGCTGAATTGAAATATTTCCCTTACTATTTGAGAAAAATCCTGCTTTAGTTATTATATTTGCCCTTACGCAATCAAAAGTGTTAATTAAAAACTAAATGATCATGAAACAAATTCTACTTTTTACATTAGCAATGGCCTTTTCCTTGACAATGTTTTCTCAGGTCACCTTATATACGGATGATTTTGAGTCATATTCTGTAGGAGATTACATGGCCGAATCAAATCCTACCTGGTGGACAACCTGGGGGAATGCGCCCGGGACCGGTGAGGATGGCTACATATCGGATAATTTTGCCAACAGCCCGACCCAATCCTTATTTATAGATCCGGATGACGGTCTGACTGACCAGATCCTCAAGCTTGGCAATAAGACCAGCGGTGAGTATGATGTCAACTGGTCGATGTATGTCGAGACAGGATTCCAGGCCTATTATAACTTCCAGCACTTCGAGTCACCAGGCATTGAATGGGCATTTGAAATCTGGTTTTATGATGATGAGACCGGAAAACTTACTGTGGGTGGATCAGACTATGCATTTACTTTTCCTGCTGGCACCTGGTTTGCCATAGAACATAATATTAATATCGATGACGACATTGCATCCATTACTGTAGATGGGATACTTGTTCATACATGGCCTTTCCATTATGAAGGAGGCGGCACCGGCGGCACCAACCAGTTAGGTGGCGTTGACTTCTGGACTGACGATGCAACCTACAGGTATTATGTTGATGACCTGAGCTATGTTGAACTGGCTGCCAGCCAGGATCCGGCCATGGTGATCACCCCAACAGAACTTGATGCAAGCTCACCGCAAGGTTACTCCACTACCCTTCCTCTTACAATTGCTAATGAAGGGGTCGCTGATCTTGAGTACCAGATCAGTGTGATCTACCCGGTCCCTGTTGCAAAATCAGCCTCAGTTAATACTCAGGAAATCATTTCTCCAACGAGGTCGCTTGGATATCACGACGGAATCTCCGCCGATCCAAATGCGCATCCGGCATCTTATAATCCTCCTCCGACCGATGATTTCGTCCTGCATTATGACGGGGATAATTTCTCAGCGATTGGTTGGGCATCTGTTCCCATCTCACCGACGGTAGCTGCCATGTTCCCGACAAACCTGACCTTACCCCATGCCGGTTTGATGCTTACATCAGTAGACCTTTATATCAATGACCCGGGGACAAATTACATCCTCAAGATCTATGATATGGGTAATTCTTACGAACCAGGGGAATTACTGGTATCACAGCCTTTTGCAGGCCAGAGCCTGAGCTGGAATTCGGTTACCCTCGATAACCCGGTTTACATCACCGGTGCTGACATCTGGGTTGGATACCAGTTCACCCAATCGGTTGCCGAAACATTTATTCCCGGAACTGACGGCGGACCTGCTAACCCAAATGGAGACTTCATATCCTCAGGTGTGGGTTGGTCACATCTTTCTGATAATCCAGATCTGAATTATAACTGGAATATCCGTGCAAACCTGACAGGAACACCAATAGAGCAGTGGCTTAGTGTTGCCCCAGCTTCAGGAACGGTTACCCCGGGTAATTCAGATGAAATAACAGTGACTTTTGACGCAGCTAATATGGAGTTAGGAACTTACACTGCCACTTTGCGCATTGTGAGCAACGATCCGGATAACCTTCAGGTTGATGTCCCGGTTACTTTCGAGGTTACTGTAGGTGGGACAATGACTTCGGTGATCCTCGATTTCGAATCACAGGAAGACTTCTCCCTGACTTTCGATCCCTGGTCAGCCCTTGATGTTGATGGTGGAGAAACTTATGGATTTGAAGGCATTACCTTCCTTCACAGTTATGAACCGATGGCATTCATCGCATTCAACCCTGCTGCCACCACCCCGACTTTAAGTGATGACCCGGAACTCCAGCCGCACGGTGGAGTAAGGTTCGGAGCTGCTATGGCTACTGTTCCCCCTCCTTTTAATGATGACTGGCTCATCTCACCCCAGACAGCATTAGGCCTGAATTCATCGATTTCACTTTGGGTCAAATCATATACTGATGAGTATGGACTTGAGAAATATAATGTACTGGTTTCAACTACCGACATGAACCCCGCAAGCTTTACCTCCATTTCCGGCTCCACACCAATGCTGGCCCCGGTAGATTGGACTGAAGTTACATTCGATCTTTCGGCTTACGACGGACAGACAGTTTATGTTGCTATCCAGTGTGTTTCTGAAGATGCATGGGTATTTATGGTAGATGATATTTCTATTGATTTTATTGTTGGGACACCTGAAAATGAGCAGAAAATTGATTTCTCCATTTACCCGAACCCGGTTTACAATCAAATGAACATCACCTCAGGAATTGAAATGACTGAAATTGAAATCTTCAACCAGCTTGGACAGCTTGTCTATAGCCAGGTTGTGAAAGATACTTATTTCAGTCTCAATACAATGGGCTTTAATACCGGTGTCTATTTTGTGAAAATTGTCACAGAACAGGGCGTTGCCACGGAAAAGATCATCGTAAGATAATTTTAGGTTAATCGATTTAAGGAGGGTGCCAATATCATGGCACCCTCTTTTTTTTATGCCTGTATGAATTGAGCTTTTATGAATTTTTCCCGATCATTGAAATTATTATCCATATATTTGAGGTCAAATATTCTAACTAAAAATTATATCATGATGAAAAGATTACTCTTATTATTTGTTGGGCTGTTGGTTGTGGGATTCCTTCAAGCCCAGGCGGATTGGATTGAAAAGAATTCCAACCTGGCGGTCGGCAAAGGGATCGGTCAGATTTCCGTCGGTTTGCTGGATGAAACTGCGTTATGGGCTTTGCCGGTCAATGATGACGGCTCCATATTCGATGGTTTCACAAAATCAATTGATGCCGGTCAGAACTGGTTCCCCGGAACCTTTAATGCCGGTGATGGTCTTTCCCAGTTATTTGCCTTTGATGCAACGACCTGTTTTGCGGTTTTCAATACCGGGGCTACCCAGGGTATTTACAAAACCATTAACGGCGGAACTACCTGGACGAAACAAGGTACAGCTTACGGTGCATCATCCTTTGCCAACCTAATTCATTTCTTTAATGAGAATGACGGTGTTGCCCAGGGTGACCCGCTTGGCGGATATTATGAAATTTATACCACCAATAACGGTGGTACAACCTGGGTAAGGGTTCCTTCAGCCAATATCCCTGCTCCTACCAGCGGAGAATATGGTATTACCGGAAACTACGATGCCGTCGGTGACCACATCTGGTTTGGCACCAATAAAGGCAGGGTTTTCCATTCTGTTGACAAAGGCTTGCACTGGACAGCAGCCTTAACCAATTTCGGCGCAGCTGAGGTTGTTCAGCCCGAATTCGCCAGCGAAACTTATGGCATCTGCTTCAGGTCATACCTCAACATAGGCCTGGAAACTGCCATTGGAGTTACTACCGACGGCGGTGCCACATGGACCACTGTCAACGTGAACGGACCGATGTATGCCCGTTATTTCTCATATGTCCCCGGTACCGCAATGACCTTTGTAGGTTCATCAGGCGAAGTAGGTGCTAATGGTATTTCCTACAGTACTGATGGGGGCTATAACTGGGCCCCGATAACCGAAGGCTATGATTTCCTCGGTACCGTATGGCTTGACAATGAAACCGGCTGGGCTGGTTCTTTTGCTGATGCCGACAGGTCAACAGGAGGTGTCTATATTTATGACGGCCCTCCACTGCTGCCTTTTGCAGTACCAGTAATTTCTATCAGCCCTGAGCTGCTGGAAGAAACTGCCGAAGCAGGTGCAGTGAAGACACAGGTGCTCACCGTTTCAAACTTTGGCGGAGCTGATCTTGAATACGAAGCCCATGTTATTTACAATACGACCGGTAAACAGGCACCAGCCGTCAGTCTTGACGGACAGGCCGCCGAAGTAAGGTCATTAGGATACAACAGCCAGGCCAGCGCCGATCCGAATGCACACCCGGCTTCCTATAATCCTCCTCCGACTGATGACTTTGTCTTGCATTATGATGGAGATAACTTTTCTGCAATCGGTTGGAACAGCGCCCCTGTTACTCCCATGGTAGCCGCTATGTTCCCGACAAACCTCACCCTTCCTCATGCAGGTATGATGCTGAGCTCTGTTGATCTTTACATTAATGATGCAGGTGAAGATTACACCCTTTTGATCTGGGATATGGGCAACAGCTCAACCCCGGGAGAATTGCTCGTTTCACAACCTTTCGCGGGCCAGAGCCTTAGCTGGAATTCTGTTACCCTTGATAACCCGGTTTATATCACCGGTGCAGACATCTGGGTTGGATACCAGTTCACACAGCCGGCAACCGAATTATTTATTCCCGGTACCGACGGCGGCCCTGCCAATCCTAATGGCGATTTTGTTACTACCGGTGCAAGCTGGGGGCATTTATCAGAAAATCCGGACCTGAACTACAACTGGAACATCCGCGCTAACCTGACCGGTTCGCCTATTGACCAGTGGCTGTCAGTTGCCCCTGCTTCAGGTACAATTGCCCCGTCAGGCAGTGATGATTTAGTAGTTACCTTTGATGCAGGTGACCTGACCGAAGGAACGTACACGGCATCCCTCCGCTTTGTCAGCAACGACGCTCTCAACCCGTCAATTGACGTGCCTGTTACACTTACGGTTACCGCCGGCGGTACAGCACAATCTGTTGTTCTCGATTTTGAATTACAGGAAGACTTCTCCCTGACTTTCGATCCATGGACAGCCCTTGATGTTGATGGAGGAGAAACCTATGGCTTTGAAGGGATCACTTTCCTGCACAGCTATGAACCGATGGCTTTCATCGCTTTCAACCCGGCTGCCACCACTCCTACTTTAGGTGATGACCCGGAAATTCAGCCGCACACCGGAGTTAGGTTCGGTGCCGCAATGGCAACTGTTCCTCCTCCGTTCAATGATGATTGGATGATCTCCCCGCAGACTGCACTCGGCACCAATTCATCCATTACCTTATGGGTGAAATCGTATACTGATGAGTATGGCCTGGAGAAATACAACGTCCTGGTTTCAACAACAGACATGAACCCGGCCAGCTTTACCTCAATCTCAGGATCCACCCCAATGCTGGCACCGATTGACTGGACTGAAGTCACTTTCGACCTTTCAGCTTATGATGGACAAACAGTTTATGTTGCTATCCAGTGTGTTTCCGAAGATGCTTGGGTGTTTATGATTGACGATGTTTCAATCGACTTCTTCGTCGGCACCCCGGAAAATGAACAGGAAATTGAATTTTCAATTTATCCTAACCCGGTTCACAATCAACTGAACATCACTTCCGGAGTTGAAATGACTGAAGTTGCGATCTTCAACCAGCTTGGACAGCTTGTTTACAGCGAGGTTGTAAAAGATACCAATTTCAACCTGAATACAACCGGATTTAACACGGGTGTTTACTTTGTAAGGATTATCACCGAACAGGGTATTGCCACTGAAAAGATCATGGTTAAATAATCAAATTAACTTATACGAAAAGAGGGTGCCACATTGTGGCCACCCTCTTTTTTTTAGCTATTGTTTCGTCTTCTTTTTTCGTCCGGAAGCAGAAAGAGACTGGTCGATTATCCATTCTATCTGACCGTTGACACTGCGGAATTCATCAGCAGCCCATTTTTCTATAGCCTCATACGTTTCCTGGGTGAGCCTAAGTACAAATGTCTTCTTTCCCGCCATAAGTAATTCTTTTTAAGGCTATTGATGTAATGTTCCGGCATTGATAACCGGTGCGGCATCTTTATCAGAGCAAAGGACAACCATCAGGTTGCTGACCATTGCAGCTTTTTTATCTTCATCCAGATCGATGATTTTCTTCATGGAAAGTTGCTCAAGGGCCATCTCCACCATGCTGACAGCACCTTCGACTAATCTGGCCCTTGCTGCAACAATTGCTGTCGCCTGCTGGCGGCGTAGAATGGCCCCTGCAATTTCCGCCGAATAAGCCAAGTA
>CAYJNJ010000103.1:0-14820 GCA_964371595.1 uncultured Bacteroidales bacterium
TCTGAAACCTGGGCGACAGGTGAATTTTTAACTTTTTTCTCTTTAGGCGGTTTCGTCGGGTCCTTCTGATGAATCGGCACCTTAACCCCAACATAGCCATGAATACCGTAAGTGTCGCTGAATACATTGGAAAACAAATTGTTAACACCGAAATAAACAACCCCTGCGCGTACCCCCAAACCCACATCCAGCTTCCCGTATTGATTAATTATAACTGGAACCGCTGCCCCATACCATTTGTGTTCATAACGGGGTGTGATGCTGTAAGTGGAAATATAATGGGAGTTTGGTTTATTTGAAAATCCCTGGTTTAAAGCATGATATGTAGTAAGGTTAACATATAAGCCTTCGATGAACAGGTTCAGGTCAGCTTGCAGGCTTATAGCCGAAGGCAGCTTAACAGTAAAATTCTCCTTGTTATTCGTAGCTTTTTGTATGCCTTCGCCATTTAATGTCCTTTCATGCATGGCATAGGAAAAATCGGGGTAATCCCTGAAGCTGAAACTGACATCATTGGCATCCAGCCAGTATGTGTTATCCGGAACTGAATTATCGCCGGTATTGTACCTGTTAAGGTAATCGGGGGTGAATGAAGCAATATAATCCGAACTGTAGTAGTCTTTTTCATATTTGAGCCTGCCAATGTCAAGCAGCGAAAAACCCACTTTCAGAAAATATTTGTTCTTATCTGGCCTGTTGGACCTGTCAACTCCATCCTTAATCATATCCCGCCTGAATTCATAAACAACTCCGAAATCCATTCCAACCGATGGTTTAGCTGTGAGTTGATAATTCATTGAAAATGTATAACTTCCATACTGATTTGTATCACCCCAGTTATCTGACAAGCCCCCATCGATATAGGTTGAATTCCATGAAATATCTTTGGAACCGGGATAGGCTTCGCCATTGAAATAGTAATAAAGCTCATCAGCCTGAATATACGAAGAAGCGATTCCCTGGAGCAGTTTCACGGTTACCCCCGCTTTCAGGAAGTGCTCCGGGTTTTTTAACGGGATGGTCCTGGCGTATGTCAGCCCATAATCACCGAAAACATGCTGTACTGACCTCATATCCTTTTCGTGGTACCATTTGTTATAGTACTCCTCATCGGTATAATTGCTGTAGATCAGCCTGAACAGTGGCTCATCCATGTCATCGATATTGAGGATGCTTCGAACCCTGGAGGTGAAACCTATAGAGTGCCTGGGGCTGAGATTGGCCAGGAAACCGGGGCCAATGGCAGATTGCGACATGAACATATTATCATCCCGGCCATTTTTGCTTGAAACGTAGGTGTTTTCATCCCACCAGTCTTCATTGGTCAATATGCTGGTTGGGTCAAGTAACCATTTGGATCTGAACCTTATAGCATCATTATAAATGTCATTGCTAAAACCGCCAACATTAAAATCTGTCTGGAAGCGACTGTCGACTATTGACGCAGGCTGAAGAAATGCCTGGTTAATTCCCATGAAGTTGTCATTCAGGGCGGGAAGAAAGTCCTGCGCGCTGGATAAACGCGGAAAGCCGGCCATAAAGACCAGCAACCAGATCAGTGGATGGATTTTCTTCCTCAACAATTTATCAGCTAAACCAGGTTGTTTTATACCGTATTAACCGGTGTCAACAAAGTCTTTTACTGATAAACACAGGATTAGGTTGCATTAAAGCAATGGGAAATTATGATTATAAAGTACCGGACCGAATTAAATGGACCTAAATTCTTCCGAATTGCTTGATCTTATACTTTCAATAAATGTATCTATATAATTGAAAATAAAGCTTTAATAATCTATTTAATCAGACCTTTTAAGAATTGGTCACTAAAATCAATTTTTAGTTCTACCCAGAGGGGAAGGTGGTCGGAAATCTGGAATGTACGCCACTTGCTTAAGAAGTATTTCTCCGGATCTTTCCCCATCTGGTATTTTTCCTCGAAGTACGGAAGGTAAGTAGCCAGGTCGTTTTTAGTGAACAGGTACTCAAAGAAATTGAATGTCCCTGCCTTCTGGTAAATTTTGGAAAACACAAACATATCTTCCCCTTCTTTCAGTTTAAAGGCGATCTGGTCGTAATGCTTGGTCCCGAATAAATCAGTTGGTATCTTTTTGATCGCATCTGGGATAAAGAACTTGTTCTTTTCCAGCGCATTCATGGTCAGGTCGGTAGGATCGACAATGTTGAAATCGCCAAGGAGGATATAATTCACATTCTCCTGTTTCGCCCGTTTGGAAAGAAATGAAGAAATGCTGTCGATTTCAGCAACCCTTCTCTGGTATTCCAGGCCTTTTTCTTTTCCGTAGTAGACATGGACTGTAGTCAGGTTGAACATAAACCAGCCGGCCTGGAAAGCCACGCAAAAAGGCGTCCTTGCAAATTGCAGCTTACCTTCAACCAGGCTTTTCTCCGGGAGGACGATTTCACCAGCTAAGTTCTTGAATGTCAACTTACTTTTATCATATAAGAAAGCCATTCTTTCATTTCCGCCGGCAGAACCTTCGGTGCTGTCGGTAACAATATAATCCCATTTTTTACCCAGGATGCCCAGGACTTTTTGAAGGGCACCAAGGTCTCCGGCAATCTCCTGAAGGGCGATGATATCAAAACGGCTGATGATCTCAGCAATATAATAATAGCTCTCTTCCAGGCGTTTACTCATGGAAAACTCACGGATATTCCAGGTGGCAAGCAGCAGGGATTCTGAGACGGTTTTGGCGGGTATTTGCTCCTGTAGTTTTTGTCGCAGGCTCAGGAGATTATTTATAATTCTCTCTTTTTCAACCTGCTGGCTATGGTCTTTTAAAGGTTTATAGTAAGGCATATGGCAAAGGTTTGCTCAAAGTTACTGTAAAACCCTCCGAAGTCGTGTTTTATTTTCAGGATTTTACAATTAATCGTACTTTTAATCATTGGTAAACAACGCAATTTCTTTATGACAATCAACAGGTTTTCAAGATATATTATCCTTCTTTTCTCTTTGATATTCCTTGTATTTTTTGCTTCCCATGCACAGGTCAGCGAATTTGGCTCAAACAGGGCAGATCCAACGGTAAGCCTGGATTATAAGGATACGATCACAATACCTTCATTTAAAGGATTCGATTTTCCGGTCAGGATCAGCTCAGGATATGATTTGGCGGCAATTTCACTGGGTTTTTATTACCCGGGGGAATACCTGGAGATTGATACTGCAATTATGATGAGTGGAATTCATGGTGCCTATTATTTCATTACCGATTCAACATTCCGGATGGCGTGGTCGGATATTAACCCGATAAATGTTCAAGCCGGTGATACAATTATCACGCTTAAAATGAATTCATTGGATATGTCTTCATTAAGTAACACTATAAGGTTTGAATTGTACGGGATCAGTGAATTTGCCGATGGAAATGCCAACGTAATTGAGGACGTGATTCTTGAAATCAGCGAGATTGAATTCTTAGTGCCTGATCCTGGAGATTCGATTTTTGGTAATTATGTTGGATTGTATCCAAATCCGTTCGATGATTTTACTACGGTTTATTTTACCTTAAAAATAGAAAGCCAGGTTAAGATAACATTATACAACACGGCAGGTGTAATGCTGAATTTACTTCAAGAGACCACATATCCGGAAGGCTCACACCAGTTCAGGATTGACGGCCTGGACCTGGCCAAAGGCATTTACATGGTGAAATTTGAAATCAGTAATGCGGAGATTTCTGGTGAAAAAATATTTAAAGCGCTGAATTGCAGATAAATATTAATTCCAAATTCCATCCGCCAGCTGGCGGACCAAATTCCAATTTTTCTCCTGGTCCCCTTGTCACCTTTTCTCCCTATCCAATTACTTTACTCTTTCAGCATCGCCAAAGCCAGCTTCACCACATTACCCGGGGTAAAGCCGAATTTTTCGTCAAGTACCTGGTAGGGAGCGGAATAGCCAAAATGATCCAGTCCAAACACCTTTCCTTTGCAACCTGCAAGGCCCTGGAGTGTGACCGGCAGGCCGGCAGTGAGGCCAAGAACCGGGATATCATCAGGAATTACGCTTTGCTGGTATGATTTATCCTGTAACCTGAACAGTCCTTCAGAAGGGGCGGATATTACCCGTGCAAGTATTCCGTGTTCTTTTTCAAGCAGTTCGGAGGCGGCAATCATAGTGCTTACTTCAGAGCCATTCGCGAGCAGGATGATACCTGGCTTACCGGCCGGACCCTTTACAATATAAGCCCCCTTTGCGATTTTTGCGGCAAGCTTGCCCGGGTCATCGCCTGCCTGAACCGGCAGATCTTTAATATTTTGCCGTGATAAGATCAATGCCGTAGGGCTTTTTATATTTTCCATGGCAAGTTTCCAGGCAGCGATTGTTTCGGCACCATCCGCAGGGCGAATCACAAGCAAACTATTTTCACCATGATGGTTTTTCAGGTGCTCCAGCAGGCGTAGCTGCATTTCGTGCTCTACAGGCTGGTGCGTCGGGCCGTCTTCTCCGACCCTGAATGAATCGTGGGTAAAGACATATTTCACGGGAAGGCGCATAAGTGCGGCAAGCCTGATGGCAGGTTTCATATAATCCGAAAAAACGAAGAATGTCCCGCAAGCCGCATAGACACCGCCGTGCAGGGTAACACCGTTGCCAATGGCCGCCATAGTGAGCTCAGAAACGCCGGCATTAAGGAATCCACCGGAAAAATCTCCTGTAGTAAACGGCTTTGAGTGTTTCAGGAAGCCCTCAGTTTTATCGCTGTTCGATAAGTCGGCCGACATGACGATCATATTGCCCAGGTTGGCTGAAAAATAAGCCAGGACATCTCCCGAAGTATTGCGTGTCGCAGCATCAGGTTTCAAGGGAATAGCATCATAGTCGATTTCAGGCGCTTTTCCGGCGATACACGTTTTCCAGTTCACTGCCAGGACCGGATTTGAAATTTCCCATGAATGCTGGATCGCTCTCTTACTTTTAGCCATTAACCTCTTGCTATCCAAGATTTTGCTGTAGAATTCCCGGACATCAGGAAAAACCCTGAATGGATCTGACGGATCGCCCCCGAGGTTGATTATAGTCTTTCCGAATGAAACGCCGGCTTTAGAGAGGGGCTGGCCATGGGTGGAGGTCAGTCCTTCCATGTTGTTACCGTCATCTGACAAGGCGCCTAAACCCATTGTAGTCCTGCCAATAATAAGGCTGGGACGTTTTGTTTCGGCCAGGGCATTTTTCAATGCCTGCCTGATTGCTGAAGAGTCGTTGCCGTTAATTGTTTGCACATGCCAGTTCCAGGCTTCATATTTTGCCGCCGTATCTTCACTGGTGACTTCCTTTACTTTTGTTGAAAGCTGGATATCGTTTGAATCATAGAACATGACCAGGTTCCCAAGTCCAAGATATCCTGCAATCCTTCCTGCACCCTGGGAGATCTCTTCCTGGATGCCGCCATCGGATAGGTAGGTAAAGGTTTTATGCGACAACCATTCACCGAAGCGGACAGCCAGGAAACGCTCGGCGATTGCAGCACCGACGGCCATGGCATGGCCCTGTCCCAATGGGCCGGAGGTATTCTCGATACCGTGAGCCAGGTCAAACTCAGGATGTCCGGGTGTTATGCTGTTCCATTGCCTGAAATTCTGCAGGTCTTCAGTTTTCAGCTTACCGCAAAGATGCAGGACAGAATAAAGCATCGGTGACATATGGCCTGGATCGAGGAAAAAGCGGTCGCGGAGTGGCCAGGACGGATCGTCGGGGTCGAATTCCATGAACTCCGAAAAGAGGATATTAATGAAATCGGCACCTCCCATGGCACCGCCGGGATGGCCGGAATTGGCTTTCTCTACCATGGCTGCGGCCAGGATGCGGATGTTATCGGCAGCGCGGTCAGCAATAGGTTTGCTCATTTGTAGTCTGGGTTAATATTGGGTTAGGTAAAGGTTGTTTTATCGAATGATAAAAATAATTGCTTTTGACTTTTGGGGAGGGTAGGGTTGATAAGTTTTGAAAAAAAGTCGTCAGTCGTCAGTCGTCAGTAATTCTTTGCTGATATTGAAGCCAAGGGATTTGAGTTTATTAAAAAGCTCTGTTTTTGGGTTTGGGATATGTATTTTAAATGCCGGGAATTCGCGACGGACGGGATAGTAGTTGCGCAGGTTTTCGAATTGGGCAGGGTCATTACGGAAGCGGGCATCGTCATTCATCACATCATAAGAAGAAAGGATCGCTTCCGCAATAATCTGGGATTCAGTTTTTTCGGAAGTTTCAATCTTAATGCTGGCATTATCGGGTGCAGGAAGCCGGAGCGGGTACCAGTCATCGAGCCCGAAGTGGAAAAATCGGCTGGCTGCACGTACGCATGCGGAGGTGCCATTGGCTTTACCTTCTGCAGAGTAGCCCGCAATATGCGGGGTGGCAATGTCAGCCATATCGATCAATTCCAGGTCACAAGCGGGTTCGTTTTCCCAGACATCTGCAGTGAACCCGGCAATTTTACCGGATTTTAATGCATCTTTAACTGCTTCTGTATCAATAATCTCGCCTCTGGATGTGTTGAGCAGGTAAGGCTTTTTTCCAAGCATTCTGAAAAAATTGTCATCAGCCATTTTGAACGTCCTGTCGGGCCCTGTTAATGAAAGCGGGACATGCAATGTAATTATATCGCAGGATTCAAGGATTTCTTCCAGCGAAACAAAATCGACGGTTTTTTCACTTCTCTCCCTTGGAGGATCATTTAAGACCGGGACCATGCCCAGGGTACCTGCAAGTTGTGCTACTTTACTTCCGACATTTCCCACTCCGATGATCCCCAGCTTTTTACCTTCCAGGTTAAAAGCGTGCATCTTTGCAAGGTTCACCAGGGCCGAGGCTATGTATTGCCTGACAGAGGCGGAATTGCAACCCGGAGCATGGTGCCAGCTGATGTTGTTTTTTTCGCAATATTTAGTATCGATATGATCAAATCCAATGGTAGCCGTGGCAATAAATTTTACCGGCGACCCATCAAGCAGTTGCGCATCACAACGGGTGCGTGTCCTGATAATAAGTCCATCAGCCTGCATAGCAAGGCTGCGGTCAATCTGCCCGCCTTTCGCATAAATTATCCTTGCAAAAGGCTCCAATACGCCTTTCAGAAAGGGGATGTGGTCGTCGAGGATTAAGGTTGGCATTTAGTGTTTAATGTTTAATGTTTAATGTTTAATGCTTGCGGCTTGCGGCTTGCGGCTTTCGGCTTGCGGCTTGCGGCAATGAAAATCCAAAGATAGCCAATACTCCAATTCTATTACTTAAAAGCATCCAGTTCTGTCTTCTCATTGTTCTCCTGACTTTCGATAAAGGCTTCGATGTCGGCTATTAATGCGTCGGTTTTCGATTTATCGATATCCGAACCGGGGAATTTGTCAGCCATTCGCAAGGTTGTGATGTATGTATCCAGGTATTTGAACAACAATGCGTTATAATCCTTTTTAAAATCGCTGACCGCCTGTTGAAGTACCGGAAATTTCCTTGCCAGGAACTGGATTCTGCGGATAGAGGGATCATTGGAAATCGTTTGATAATCAATTTCTTTGCTTGCAGGATCGGGAAGTAGCTTTGATAACCTTGAAATCATGTTATTATCTTTTCCTTCAAATGCAGAATATAGCTCTGTTTTATAATCATTTACGGATTGAACCAGGTAGGCATATTTTGCCTCCAGTTGTTCAAGACCTTCGAGGTAGTCTGAGGAGGCAATGATCAGTGCATCATAAAAATCAATATACACCTGCAGTTCCATCCGGAAAGCCTCAATACTTTTTTGATCGAAGGAATCTTCCTGCGTAACGGATACATCCTGGATTTTACCGCCATCTTTTTCAATATCAACCTTTGAAGTGGTAAAACCAGCAATTGTACTGATAATAGCAGCAACGACAGAAGTCACCGGGTTCGTGTTAGCAAGTGATGTAACCACCGGATTGTCAACAATCTTACCGATAACCTGTGTAAAGCGCTTTTTATCCCGTTCATCTTTTAAAGTGTTGCAGAAATGCCGTTCAGTAGCAGAGAATACCACCTCAGTAAAGCGAAAGCCAAGGATGTCGCTGGAGGGGTTATTAGCTTGCATCAGCTTGGTAAACAGGCCTGTAACTGCTATTTTTTCGGAAGTCCTTTTAAAATCAAAGTCAAGCCGGGGAATATTTGTGAAGGCTTCAAAGATCTCTTCGCGTAGTACACTGTAAGCCACACTATCATCCGACCTGCTGGCGGCAAAAAGCAATTCATTTTCCTTTTCCAGCGATTTGATCCTTGCCCTTAGATCATCCAGTTGTTTTTGCAGATCGTTCCCGGCCGGCTGACAAAACACCTGCAATGAGGCGAAGATGAGGACATATGCCATTATGACCGGTTTCATAGGATATAGCTTCTCGCATCGTAAGGTTGACCATCTAAGAATAATTTAAAATGTTCTACTGGTTGAGATCAATCGCTTCCCTGATGCGAGACTCAAGATCTTCGCTGTAACCTGTTAAATTCCAGAGCACTTTGCGTGTTTCTGCATCCATTAAGATGAAGAGTGGGTACGCTCCGGTACCTGTCAGCTGCCATGCGATTTTTTCACCACTGTTCAGCAAAACAGGAAAAGAGATATCCATCTTTTTCCTGAAAAGGTTGATTTTAGCCGTATCGCTGTCTGTTTCATTCACACTCACAAAGTGAACCTCATCCTGGAAATCTTTATAAAGTTTCTCAATGACAATTGCAGATTTCATGCAGGGTGCACAACCGACATACCACAGGTCTAAAAATATCAAGCCGCTTTCTGGCAGGATATATGGGTTTCCGGATAAATCACTGAATTCAAACGTATTAAGATAGATGATGTCCACAGGTTTGTCCTCCTTTACTTCGGGCTGGCTTTCATTTTTCCGGATCCGGCTTACATCTTTTTCATAAATAAAAAAATATTCCGGGACCCAGAGCTGCTCTGGCTCCGGAAAGGAATAAGCACTGAAAATCTGCTCCTGGAAAAGCTTATCCGCTTTTAGATATACTGATTCCTGCAGTGTTTTGTAAGGCAACATGTCAGAATTGCCGATGGTAAATTCGGCCCTGATATCTGTGAGTTCCTGTGGATGGTCAGTAATATCAAGTGATACACAGGTGAAGGATTTATCCCGGTCAATCGTCCGCCAGAAGGGTTCAACATAAGAAACCATGGTATCGATCTTAAACAGGGTAAACGAAAAAAACTTTGACAGTGGATTAAGCTTAAGGACGTCAGCATCAGTACCCAGGCATTTCATGGTATGATTATTATGATCGGCCTCCCATGCCGAATCATTGCAGTAAAGAAGTTCCTTATTTCCTTCAACAGGTATGATCCTGAGAAAGGAAATGTTGGTACCATCTTTCTTAAGCATGACTTTAGCAAAGTCTGTCACAGTATCCACCTCAAATATATTTTTACTGTTAACCTGTGATTCAAAACTCACAGCATTAATAGAATAGAGGGTGTTTATCATTTGACAGAACGGATCCCCGTTATTATATTTATTCATTGCAGCCTGGCTGAAAAGCAACTTAGCCACACAGAGATTCAGGATTAAAATGAGGTTTCTTTTCATGGGATAATTTTTTAAGGTTTTGAAAATGTAAGCTCCCATTGGTTTTACCGGGGTGAATTCACAGGGAGCTTACATTAATTATTCAAGGGCTACCCTCCGAATTGGATATTGACAGAGAATGAAATCGACATATTGCAATCGCCTTCAGGATCGTTACAGACACAGGTGACTACCGGGTACCAATTACCGGAAGGCCAGGTTACATCCGGTTGACAAGAATTGCACGGCATACCTATGCAGGTAATCGTAGCGCTACCGCCTCCCCCCGGTGCGGAATCAATTTCCGGGGGATTTTCAATAATTAACACATCATTTTTTGCCCTGACCAGTACTATACCAATGCTGGTCACTTTGTCCTTATTTCCGCTGACAGGATAATACACAAAGAAGCGATCACTTTCGGGCGAAACGCTTACTTTATATTCTTTCCCGAATGTCCCGCTTTTTCCCAGGCTGTAAAAAAGAACGGCTTTCAGGGCATCCGGGTTAGTGACCACCAGCTTGCCATTCTTCACTTCTCCAACTTTGAGCTTCTCCTGTGCCTGTCCTGAAGCAATTACGAATACAAGGACAATCAGAGTCATCAGTACTTTTTTCATAATATTTTTTAATTTGCAATTTCGCCTACTCTTTAAGCCCTTTTCGGCTACCGGGCATATTTCCACTTTCGCAGTCGAACCATCCCATCCCTGCATATTTCCTACAAGCTGTCTGAAAGGAAGAACCGGCGCCGCTTTTCCTGCTGTTGGTTTTTACGAAGTCGTCAGTCGACAGTCGTCAGTCGACAGTCGGTGGTCGTCAGTTACCAAGCTATAAAATGCTGGAAGAGCAGTGCAATAAATTGATTGTAAGCCGGATTAAATTTTATAATGAAAATTATTCAAATTTGTCCGCTTACTCTTAAAGAAAAGAGGAATAACCGGGTGGCCGGCACGGGTATTTCCCGGACAAACAAGAACCCTTTTCATGTTTATCCGGAAAAATGAAAAAAATACCCGGTAAGGTATAAAATATTTTCTTAAGGGTTGAAAATCAGGCTTGAATAAGCTACACCATAAGCGGAAAAGAAGCCTGCAGCACCATTATTGATGTTCCCTTTCACATTGGCAGGCGGACCACTGAATAAGGGCGTCTGGAAACCGGTTTCAGTTTGCAGGGTAACAATAAAGTCATAATATTCTTCAGTTATGTTGCACCCCTGGAAGGTAATAGTATCCCCCGCATGAAGGATCTCACGCTCTATATCCTGGTTAAGATAGCCGACACCGATCCCGTTCGTGTAACTGCCATTAAAGAAATCATCCTCAACAACAAACCTCTTGGTGATCGTATCCGTCATCAATTCGCCATTCTTAAAAATATTAAACATATAAACGTCCCTGGTAGGAGGGTCCTGGTAGTAGCAGGTCACCTCATAAAAGCCTTTTTCTCCCCAATCAGGTTGGTAGTTAAGTCCAATAGAATCAATAGGATAAATAGGATGGACCTCGGAAGTGGCCATATATGTTTTATGGCCGTTGATTTCTTCCTGCAAATCAACAAACAATGTATAAGTCCTTCCGACAACCGCGGCAAAATTTTCTGAAGTGGCATATTTACCCGGGGCAACTTCTGTCAGTGTTTCCACATTGCCAAGATCATCAGATATCTCAACCGAGGCACCGGAGACTTTTGGCGGGGCTTCATTGTAGTAATAGCTGGTTGTCAGCGACAAGTCCACAAAGTGGCGGGTTGTATCGGTAGTGATTGATCCGTATACGACAAGCCGGGTGTACGTATCATCCAGTTCGATGTCGATCCTTTCTGTACAGGATGTGATCAGTAAAATAAATGCCGGTATAATGATGAATAATTTTTTCATGATCAGAAATTGAAATTATAGGTTATTGCTGGAATGATCCCGAACAGGTATGTCTGCTCAGCGTAAGTCATATATGGATTTTCCGCATCCTGGGTAAAGTTGATAGCCCAGGTGTTATGACGGTTGTAAGCGTTGTAAACGGAGAATACCAGGTCCCATTTGAACCTCTTGTCATTGGGTTTCTGGTGAAGTGTCAGCGAGAGGTCGAGCCTGTGGTAATCCATCATCCGGTAAGCATTGCGGTCGGAATAAATCGGGACGATGGCACCGTCGATAACGGCCCTGCCTGTCGGGAAAGTCACCGGTTTCCCGGTCGAATAGATCCAGTTGGTTGAAAGGCTTATCCTTTCCGAAGCTTCGAAATTCAATACCACTGAAACATCATGAGGGGAATCATATGGAGCCGGGTAAACCTTTCCATCATTTATATCAGCAAACTCGCGCCAGGAGCGTGAATAAGTATAGCTGACCCAACCATTTAGCCTTCCCTGTGGTTTCCCGATCATTACTTCAACACCGTAAGCCCATGAGTCGCCGAACCTCAGTTCACCTTCAAGTTGCTTGTTCAGCAACAGTTCTGCATGGTCTTTGAAATCGATGGAATGACGCATGTTTTTATAATAAACCTCGACAGAGGTTTCGATGGTGTTTTTCCTGAAATTCCTGAAATAGCCTGCTGCAACCTGGTCGGCAACCTGTGGCCTGACGTTTGGGCTGGCGGAGAACCATATATCCAGCGGGGTACCTGCAGTAGAGTTCTGTGCAAGCTGGAGGTACTGGTAAGAGTGTGAATAACTGGCTTTTATGGAGGAATATTCATCCAGGATAAAGGTCATGCCCAACCGGGGTTCAAGCCCGGTATACGTCTTATAAAAATCGCCGTTATCATACTTTGTGGAATCGGATAATTCGAAATTCTCGTCATAACCGTAAACGGTTCCCGGGCCAACGTTCTGGTAAATTGAAAACCTGAGGCCATACTTTAACGTAAGCCTGCTTCCGATCGTCTGGTCGTTGCTCACATAAATGCCGCTTTCCAGGCCAAAAGCCCTGTCGAGCTTGTATTCGGTGAATATTGTTTCTTCACCGGTACCTTTAGCTGTACCGGGATCAAATATATGGAGTGTGCTGTTAACACCGAAACGGAGAGTATTCTTTGTAGTGGGATAATAGGTAAAATCGCCTTTAAACTGGTAATCCTGGAGGTATGATTCCCACAGGAATGAATCGGGACTGTCTTCAATCGCACTTCCAAGGCCATAATTATACTGGGAATAAAGAGCCGTGAAATTGCTGAATAATTTCTGGGAGAAAAGGTGGTTCCACCTTGCTGTTGCTGTTGCATTTCCGAGTTTCATGAAAGCGAAGGGATTCTTGAAAACATCTTTGCCAAAATACCCGGAAATATAAAGGCGGTTTTTTTCATTAAAATAATGATTGAATTTGGCATTGAAATCATAGAAAAACATCCTGCTGTCCTGTACCCCTTCATCTTTAGCAAGGAATAGAAACAGGTCAGCATATGTCCTTCTGCCTGAAACAATGAAAGATGACCTGTCTTTCACGATGGGGCCTTCCAATGTCAGCCGGCTGGAGATCAGGCCAATGCCACCAGTGCCGCTGAAGTTTTTCTGGTTGCCGTCTTTCATCCTGACATCCAGCACTGAGGCCAGTCTGCCGCCATACTGGGCGGGAAGGTCACCTTTATACAACTTCACATCTTTGATCGCATCGTTATTAAATACTGAAAAGAAGCCAAGAAAATGGGAAGCATTATAAACGGTGGCTTCATCGAGCAGGACCAGGTTCTGGTCAGGACTTCCGCCCCTGACGCTGAATCCCGAGGAGCCCTCACTTACCGACTGGACACCTGGCAGCAGCTGGATGGCTTTGATAATATCGACTTCCCCCATAAGCGCGGGTATTTTATTGATCGTTTTGACATCCATCTTAACCACGCTCATTTCAGGCGCTTTGATATTGGCATCCGTTTTTACCGATTTGATTTCGACTTCGTTAAGTAGTGCAAGTAGGGGTTTTAAGATGATGTCGAGATTTATCTCCTTTTCGACACTTAACGTATGTTCCTGGGCCTCATAGCCCGTATACGAAAAACGCAAAGTGTACTGCCCTTTTGGTAAGCTGACCGAATAAAAGCCATATTCATTGGAAATGGTACCTGTGCCGAGTTCAACAACAAGGACTGAAGCCCCGAATAAGTCTTCGCCGGTTTCAGAGTCTTTAACATGCCCGCTGATGGGGAACCTCTTTACGTTCGGGTCTGATTCAATATCCGCATGGACAAAAAGGAATGGGAATACCGCAAGGATAATCAATAATCTTATTTTCATAAAGTCATTTGTAATTTGAATTAACGCTGATTAAAAAGTACCTGGTTTTTAAATCTTGTTAATTCATCGTTTAAAATCAACATTCAGAAGAAAAGACAAATGACTTGCCAAAGAGTTGCAATCTGAAAAATATTTTTTTTCGACCGGGTATTTTTGGGTGGAAAAGCCGATTAATATAAATGTTGAATGTTGAAGGTTGAATGTTGAATTTTTAATTCATTTGCTTATGATTATGAGGGTTATTTTTTTGGCGGGGGGAATTGTGTTTGGCTTATCCGGATGTATAAAAGGGCAGGAGGCAAGGATTGTCTTTTATAATGTGGAAAATCTGTGTGATACGAAAGATGATTCGCTTACCAGGGACGAAGAGTTTTTGCCCGAAGGCGACAAACACTGGACAAATGAGCGGTTCAGGAGGAAGATCGTGCATATTTACCAGACCCTGGTAGCACTGGGTGATGGAGAAATGCCTGCGGTAATCGGGCTTTGTGAGATTGAAAACCGGGATGTGCTGAACCGCCTGCTTTATGACACACCGCTAAACCGGTTGGATTACCGTATCATTCACAGGGAATCACCGGATGCCAGGGGGATGGATGTTGCCTTGCTTTACCGCAGAGATTTGTTCGAGCCTGATTCTTCTGCCTGGCTGAGGGTTCCGCTTGCCGGTAAAGAAACCACCAGGGAGATACTGATGGTTGAAGGCAGATTATGGGGTGACACCCCGGTTTGCATATATGTAAATCATTGGCCTTCTCGCTTCAGCGGGGCAGGAAGCTCCAATCCGAAGCGGCTGGCAGCGGCGAGTATGCTGGCTGCATCGATTAAGGGTCAATTGCAGGATCATCCCGCAGCCAACATTATCGCTGTGGGCGATTTTAATGATGAACCGCGGGATGAAAGCATTCAGGCCATCAATAAGATCCTTCGGAACGAGATGGCTGACACTGGATTTGCCATGGTAAACTTATCGGTAAAGACTTCCATGACGGATATCGGGGGGACCATTAAGCACCAGGGGGCCTGGGG
>CAYJNJ010000104.1:0-14712 GCA_964371595.1 uncultured Bacteroidales bacterium
TCTTAGCACTTATTATGAGTGTAAATTTATAGACCCCATAAAGTTAAAACAAATAATTAAATCTAATTGTACTCAATATAAAAGTGTATGAAATTTGCTTGTTGTTATTTATGACCGTGATTTTGACCGGCAGGTGGGGAGAATTTCAAATATACCTGACCCGCTAAAGGATTGTCTCCATAAATACTTGAAAGGTTTTCGCCGGGGAAATTTAATGCCCCTTGTGCTCCGATAGAAATGGAGCCCGCCTTATGGCTGAAAATAATTTTGTTTAGCCCGATTGTAATCACATTTATATTAAAAATAAGATCATCAGGAAATTGAAGTAATTGCAATTCATGGGCGTCTTTTTGAATAAACTCATAACGGGCGTAAATGATGATTGGTTTAAGTTGATAATTGCTTTCAAGTAAAACAGAGTTCAAATTGTGGCCGTCAGATTTTTGATTCATCCCCCAAATCAATGAGGAGGAAATAAATTTACCCTGTTCAAATTGCCTGGTATGAATAATTGAAGCTGTGGTGCGGGTAATATTTTCATCAGGGAACAGTTCTTCCGGGCTTTTGATAAATCCCTGGGAGAACTGGAGGGAAATATTTTTTGTGGGGTTTGCCGAAATCCGATATGAATAACTGTCAAACCTGGCCTTGTCAAAATTATAACGATTTTCATCGGGCTCTCTTCCTGTGAAAATACTGCCTTCCACTTTCACATTTTTATAGCGAAAGCCTAATGTACCAACACCAAATGAAATGTGCGTGGCGTCCTGCCAGTGATGGCCGAGAGGCGCATCCGGGTTATTCATGGCTGAAAGACGGTGCATAAAAACAACCGGTCCTAAAGCAGGTTCACCTGGATAGCCGAAATAAGTATTTATATCAATGTCCCGGGTAAAACTATGAGTGTAATTAATTGCAAGCCCTGAAAATAAATCATGCGGGTGTTGCTTGTCAACCAAAGGAACCCCTTCATAAGATTCGCCTGTTTGAAAAAGTAAAGGATACCCGGCGCCTCCAACAGTGAACGGTTCAAAAGAGATCATCGCTTGAACGGAAAGGAGATTTTTATCATTTAGCTTATGCGAAAGCATAAACATAAACATATTTGGTGCGTCAAACTGACTTCCTCCCCGATCGCTTTTATTTGAAATATCCTGTGATGTATAACGAAGAAAAAGAGATCCGTTCATCATAAAAGAAGTTTTTTCATTCATGATCATATGCATGAACATCGGGCTATCATCAGGTTGCCAGCTTGTTCCGCTCCCATCACGGTTCATGGGAAGATTTGGTGAAAAGAATGATATCATTTGCATACTGTCCATTTTCATGGTGTCCATTTGCATATGATGTTCATGTTGGGCTAATGAAATATTTAAACTGAATGAAAATAAAATCAACAGCATAACTGACTTCACCTGGCCAACTGCCTGCGAAATATTCTTCATAAATTAATATAACAAACCATCACGAAATTTGTTCTTTCGCCTGATCCGCCTCACTCATATTTCAGCGAAACCACCGGGTTCATCTGCGCCGTCCTTATCGCCCTGTAGCTGATAGTCATGATGGCGATGATGATGGCGATAATAAATCCAGCCAGGAAGTCAAACGGATTCAGGTGGATCCGGTATTCGTAGTTCTCCAGCCAGTTGTCGGCGATCCACCAGGCAAACGGGATGGCCAGGATGGCGGAGACGGTAATGAGAACCAGGATCTCCCTGGCAATGAGGTACCAGATATTGTAGACAGAAGCCCCGAAGGTTTTTCTCACCCCGATCTCTTTGGTGCGTTGTTGCACGGTAAAGGAGGTCAGGCCGAAAAGCCCGAGGGATGCGACGAGGATGCCGAGAATGGTAAACATGACCGCAAGCTTCGAGTTCTGCCTTTCTTCCTTGTAAAGCCGTTCCAGGTCCTTATCCATGAAAAAATATTGGATGGGATCGTTGGAAGTATAGGAAGCCCAGGCTTTTTCGATGTCAGCCAGCGTTGCCGGCCCGGTCTCAGGGGATAGGCGGATGCTCACATAGCCCCAGTTATTCCCTTCATCTTTAAAATGCATGATATAGGGCCCGATCCGTGTCCGCAGCGACTCAAAATGAAAATCATTCACTACCCCGATGACTTGCTTGTTAACGGTTTCTTCCGGTGAATTCCCGACAGGCGATACGAACCTGACATCGGTAGGATTAGTGAACTGGTAATGGTTTACCGCACATTCGTTGATGATGCAGGCATCTTTGTCGGTCGCAAAACTTTTGTCGAAAAACCTGCCTGATGCCAGTGTAATTCCATACGTTTCCAGGTAATCATAATCAACCCAGTTGGATTGAAGGAGGAAGGATTCATCGGGCCGGCCCTGAACCCGGTAGCCGTTATTGTTGTTGTTATGCCCAGGCACGGCAGTAGAAGCGGCAACCGACAGGACACCCGGGATTTTTAACAGGTCATCTTTAAAGCTCTGTGTATGATTGCCCAGGGCATCGGCACGTGTCAGCACCATGACATTTTCCTTGTTAAACCCGAGCTCCTTGTTCTGCATGAACTGCAATTGCCTGAACATGATCATGGTGCCAACGATTAGGATGATCGAGATGGAGAATTGCAGGATAACCAGCAGGTTCCTCAGCCTGCCGCTGCTGTGCCCCTTTACGGAGCTCCCTTTTAGTACCATGTAGGGATTGAAGGAAGAAAGGTAAAACGCCGGGTAACTGCCGGCCATGATCCCGATGAAAATGGCAGTGAGAATGAGCAGCGGAAATTTATACCAGCCGCCGAACAGGTCAACTTTCAATCTGATTTCCAGCAGGTTATTGAAATAAGGCAGGATGACTACGGTGATAAGAACAGCCAGGAGAAGGGAAACAATTGAAAGCACGACGCTTTCGGTCATGAACTGGTTCATAAGCTGGCCCCGGGTTGAACCGCAGACTTTCTTGATCCCCACTTCCTTTGCCCTCCTGGCGGCCTGGGCTGTGGCAAGGTTCATAAAGTTGAAAGCAGCGATGAAGATGATCAGTACCCCGATGCTTGCGAAGATCAGCAGGTACTTCGGATCGTTAGCGGGCTTAAATGCCTGCTCGATGGTCGGATCAAGGTGTATATCCTCCAGTCGTTGCAGGAACATGCTGTATTTATTGCCCTGGGAAAAGAATTCCTCAACTGTAATGCCCAGGAACGACTGCAGGATCGGGCCAACATATTTAACAATCATTTCAGGGATCCTGCCTTCCGCGGCTTGCGGCGAGGCGCCGGGGTGAAGCAGGACATAAGTGCTGAAACTGTTCGAGAGCCATTGATCATCATTTGCCCTCGGGTTGGTCATGAAGGAGCTGACGATATTGGCCGAAAAATGAGCGGTTTCAGGGACTTCTTCCATGATCCCCGTGACCCGGTACAGCACGGTATCGGTCCCGACTTTCAGCATTTTATTGATCGGGTCTTCATTGCCGAATATCCTTTGTGCTGATGATTTTGTCAGAACCAACGTATGCGGTTCGTTCAGTACATCTTCCGCATTTCCCCTGGTAAGCGGGATCGAGAAGAAATTAAAGAATGATGAATCGGCTTCGATGAAATTCTTTTCCGTAAAACTACGCTCCCCGTAGCGGATAATCGTTTCGTCCCAGTTATTCATGCGAAGGAAATCCTCCACTTCCGGGAATTCATTTTTCATAGTTGGCCCGATCGGTGCAGCGGTATAGGTTACTTTAACCTCCTGTCCGCCCAGCTTGCCATTGAGAATGACCCTGTAAATCCGGTCTTTTTTCTCATTGAACTTATCATAACTCAGTTCATGAATAATAAACAAAGCGATGATCATGCTGCAGACCATTCCCAGTGAGAGGCCGACGATGTTTATAACCACATGGGATTTCTGGCGGCTAAGCGCCCGGAGGCTGTATTTCAGGAGGTGTTGGAACATGGGAATTTTTTGGATATAAGACGAAAAGAAAGGATAATGGTTACACCCGGCCATCCCGCTCCCTCCCGGCCTCCTCCAAACGGGGGAGGAGAATGCTATAAAATCTATACTTCCCCCAAGCCCGAAAGGGCTTTAATTTGAATAACCGTGTGTGTAACGCACGGGAAGTAGCCACCCGCAAAGACTCCAACCCTGAAAGGGTTGAATTTTTCCCTGTTCGCGTTCATTACTAAATAACCTCTTTCCAAATATTGTAAACTAATTCAGTAATAGTTGGACAGAGCTGATGGTTTTACCAGTCCACGCCGGGAAATATTGATATTCCAATTCTATTGATATCAGGAAGGTTACTGTTGTAGTTTAAACCGGCGCAGACCGGTCAATTTATCTGGCTTATGCACAAAGGAAGGATTTCCAGTATTAATTATTCCTTCAAATAGTTGCTTTTAGCCTCATTTTTTCGTACTTTTCAGGTGCTAAAGCCAATAACCAAAACATTAGAAGCCTATCTCAAAATACCTTCCATATGGCTTGTTTAATGGGAATATAATTACTAAATCTTTAAGCCATGAAAATTATATCATTCCTAACAATTATTCTTTTACTCAGCAGCAGTTTGCTGTTTTCCCAGGTTGCGGTCAACACTGGTGGAAACCCTCCTGACAGTTCAGCCATGCTGGATGTGCGATCTACCACGAAGGGATTTCTTCCACCGAGGATGAGTTCATATGAAATGGCTTCCATAACCAACCCAGCCAGAGGATTAATGGTATTTAACCTGGATCTCAATAAACCGGTGTTTTTTGATGGGGCCGGGTGGTCAAGTTTTGACGGACAGTATTCATGTGGAGGGCCTTTCACCGACAGCCGTGACGGGAAGAGTTACACTACCGTTGCAATTGGCACACAATGCTGGATGGCGAAAAACCTGAATGTGGGCATAAGGATAGATGGCGCCTCAAACCAATCGGAAAATGGAACGATAGAGAAATATTGTTATGATGATCTTCCCGCAAATTGCATTATTTATGGGGGGCTTTACCAGTGGCATGAGATGATGCAGTACACCACAACACCGGGCGTGCAGGGCATCTGTCCGGAAGGCTGGCATCTGCCCACCGATGCGGAATGGACAACACTGACCGATTACGTAAATAGCGTACCGGATTTTCTGTGCAACAGCAACACCACTTACATAGCAAAAGCCCTGGCAGATTCCACCCTTTGGAATTCCACAACAGTTACCTGCGCGGTGGGCAACAATTTAGTTGCAAATAATGCCACAGGCTATTCAGGTCTGCCGGGTGGCTACCGCTATACCAATGGAAGCTTCATGAATGTTGGCAACTACACCTACTGGTGGACATCAACGGAGGAGGACTTCGGCGCTTGGTTCCGTGATCTCAATTACGTTAGCCCGGAAGTTTACCGGTTCTACAATTACAAGGTAGGCGGTTTCAGTGTTCGTTGCCTCAGGGATAATTGACCATTTGACTATCCCAATGAATCGGGACGGAAGGATGCAGCGGTTCTGAGATGTGTGAATGATGTAACTCTTTCCCCTAATTGTGTAATGATTAGCAGGGGCTATCATCGTAACTTTACCGTGTGAAAATTTATTCACAAAGTAAAATAATAAATATGAAGACATTAGGCAAACTTATTTTCATTGCAATCCTTGCTATCACTGCAGCATGCGATAAAAACAACGATTCCAAAGACAACCCTGTATTTACTGTAAAACTGACTGACTCGCCTTCCGGGTACGAAGCAGTGAACGTGGATATTCTATATATGGAAGCAAATTTGGGCAATGGCTGGGTAGAATTTCCTGCTGAAGATCCGGGTATTTACAACCTGATGGAATTTTACAATGGCAACACTTTGCTCCTGATCGCCAACACCCCTGTTGCGCCCTGCACGATGACTGAACTGCGCCTCGTCCTTGGAACAAATAATACCGTAGTAGTGGATGGCATCTCCTATGAACTGACCACACCTTCAGGCCAGACATCAGGGTACAAAATCAAGATGGACCCGCAAATCATGGAACCGGGCGGATTGTACCGGCTTGTCATTGATTTTGATGTCTATGCATCAGTCCATGTTACCGGTAACGGCAAGTACATGCTGAAGCCTGTAATAAGAGGTTACCTGGAAACGGCTGTGGGCGGAATAGCTGGCACGATCGTCCCATCGGTTGGTGCCTATTATGTTGAAGCCGTCAACTCCACGGATACAAGTGGTACACTGATCAACAATGTTACCGGTGATTTCCTGATCGGCACAGCCTTTCCCGGAACTTACCATGTGACTTTTTACGCCTATCCGGGTTATACAAATAAAACCATCGGTGGCGTTACCGTTTTAGCCGGGCATATCACAGAAATGGGGACTGTAACGATTGAATAGTGGGGCTACGCTTAGCTGAGAGATCCCTCGTTGCGCTACCAATGACAAGAGTTCAAATTCTCACCGGAGGTGAGACATATTGGTAGCACTGACGAGGGAAATAAAGCAAAAGCCCCTCCCTCTGGTAATGCATGATCTATGCGGTAAGGCCAGCAAAGGGAGGGGTTGGGGAGGGTTGCATTCACGGCCGGTTTAACATTGAACTTTGAACATCGAACATATTTTGGCAAATTTTATTTTTAAAAGTCCAATGAAATGTTAAATGCTCAATGTTAAATGCTCACTGAAAAATGATTTCCTTTCCCTCCCCTTAATCCCCTCCCATGCCGATATTACCTCGCAAAACTGGATTTTCGCGGGAGGGGAAAACGATGGCTTTATTCCGCCTTTTCTACCAATATGGAACTTCTCTGAAGTTCATTCTTCCATTAAAACCAAAGTGGATAAATTTGACACAACTCATATTTATTTATTGGATTTGTTTTGTTGTCATCTCATATTGTGGAGTTTGTAAAAGTCTGAAAACTCGGGATGACCAAGCGCAGCGAGCGCAAATCCTACATTATTGGCTCAGAGTAATGGCGCCGGTATAATTTGAAACCTGTCCATCTGGTCCAATGATCCCATCAGAAGTAATGGTTCCCGTTGCATTTTGATAAATGCCGGTCCCCTGCCTGATGGTCGATTCAACATGTAGGTTTACACCATAGGAAACTGTTCCTACACCATCTAAAATTAAATTTCCCTGTGGGGTGAAGATGTGGACCGTGCTAATAACATCTACTATATAACCTGTCTGAGGATCTATAAGGACAGAGCTAAAGATGTGCGTATGGCCGTTTCCTTCAATCCCACCGGTCCAGACATCCCTGTATTGAGCAGTGACGCCATTCGGGGTATAGGAAAGATGGACCAATTCCGAGGTTATCGTACCGCTCACGTAAATGGCCTGAGCCTTGATGGAAGAACTCATTACGGCCAATAACAGGCCTAAACTCATGAGAATAATAAAAGACTTTTTCATAATGATTAATTGTTAAATTGTGCCTACTCTGTATGGTTTTCGGCTTCGCCGTTAAAAGGTATTCTTAAAAAGTTACGGTCCATGTTATCGAGCCAGTCCCTTCGCTCTGGTCGGCACTGAGCACGACAATGGTTTCCCCCTGGCCTTCTATTTTGGAAAACTTTCCTTTTCCGCCGTAAATATTCCCCCAGAGGCGCAGGGATCCGTCCTGTTGCATTTCGGCGGTTGCATCTCCTGTGAAACTGTCGCTTGATGAAGCGCCCGTGTAGAGCGTTTCAAAATCATACCCGACACCGGTCACTAAATCGGCCTTGAAATTGCTTACCATATGCAACTCCCCGATATCTTCGACGGAGCCGCTGCCTTCCATGGTAATATTGGCCTTCAGGGGTGCCTGGGTGACGGGATCAAACTCGAAAGGGACAAAGTTCGTCCTTACGTAAGTCATACTTCCGGTGACTACTTTGTTTTCAATAGTGTATTCGCTTTTCTTACAGGAAGTTAATGTTCCTGCCAGGAGAAAAACAACTAAAAGCCCTGTTAATGAATTCGTTTTCATAATGTTCATTTTTTAAGTTATGGAATAATTGGTAAACTTGACAGGCAGGCCAGCTACCTGGTTTCATCCTGCCGGTGTCCCGAAAATATGACCGGGAACCGGGGTCAAAATTATAGCAGGCTGGAAGTGAGTTCAATACGCCTTTAGGTCTATTTTAAAGGGAAGGGATTATTTCAGACGGGCGCGGTTCAGGGCTTCGGTACGGTTTTGCACCTGGAGTTTCTCGTAAATGTTATGAATGTGCTTTTTGACAGTTAACTTGCTGATAAATAGCTCTTCGGCAATTTCTTTATAAAGATATCCCTGGGATAGCAGGTCCAGGATTTCCTTTTCCCTCTCGGTCAGCACTTCAGCCTCTTGTGAAGGCGCCCCCTGCCGCTGGATCATAGCCACGACACGCCGTGCAATCTCACTGCTCATGGGCGAGCCACCGGCATTGATGTCACCGATTGCTTCCAGGATCTGTGCCGGAGAAGTCCTTTTAAGAATGTATCCTGCCGCTCCGGATTGCAGGGCATTGAAAATGTGCTCATCATCGTCATGCACGGAGCACATCATGAATTGTACGCCGGGCATCCGCTGCTTCAGTAATTTCATGCATTCGATGCCGTTCATGCGCGGCAGGGAGATGTCCATCAGCACGACATCCACCTCGTCAACAGGCATGTTATCCAATGCCTCCTCCGCGTCACGGAACACATGGATACATTTAAATCCCGCCGAACCGTTGATCAGCACGCGCAGCGCATCACGTATTTCATGGATGTCTTCAACGATAGAGACCCTTATGACCTTTTCTGTCATCATCCCGTAAAATTATATCCATTTGAGATCCGTGGAAATATACCTTATGGTCTATTTTTGGCGAGGGGCAGCGTAAATGTTATGCTGGTCCCTACTCCGTTTTCCATGAAAAAATTGCCCCCGATATTTTTCAACCGTTTTTGCATCTGGATGATCCCGTTGCCAAACCGGTTCAGCTCACCGGAAGGCAATCCTACACCGTTATCCTTCACTGTCAGCGAAAGGACATGCCCTTCATAAGTCACACTCATTTCAGCATTTGAGGCATTCGCGTGTTTTACAATATTGTGCAGCGCTTCCCTGACGGCATAATAGATATTCCTTCGCTGCTCGCTGCTGAGGTGAACCGGCGGAAAATTCGACGGGGCATTCATTTTGAAGCGTACTGAAGAATTTTCAAAATAATCCCCGGCATATTTACGAATAAATGCGATCAGGCTTTCCAGCGAATCATACCGTGAATTCAAGGCCCATATCACACCGCTCATGTTCTTTGACAGTTCAAGCGATTCCTGGGAAATGGCCCTGGTTTTCTTTTCGATTTCAGGGGGATCGGTTTCCTTGTTAAGGACCTCCAGCATTAAAATGATCTTCGACAAACCCGACCCGACATCATCGTGCAAATCACCACTGATCCGTTCACGCTCAGCCGATATCGCCTGTTGTTTTTCCAGCCTTCGCTTGAGCTGGATACTCCTGAAAATGACGATACCGGTAAGGATTAACAACACGATGGAGAAAAGTATTCCGTTCCGGATCATCTTCTGCCTTTTTAATTGCAAAGATTTGATCTCATTTTCTTTAGCAAGAACCGTTATTTCCTTTTCCTTTTGCTGGCGCAGAAACTTATAATCCAGTTGGGCAATGTGCTTTTTGCTTTCGATATCGTTGAGGCTGTCTTTATATAAAGTGAAATATTTAAAATGGGTCAGCGCTGATCCAAGATCTCCGGATGCACTGTCGGCTTCATATAAAAGCCGGTATATTTTCATGATATAGTCTTTTTGTCCCATTTCGAATGAAATATTCAGCGCTTCCTGAAGGTAGGCCCTGGCCGAATCGTACCTGTTTTCCGTAACTCCCGGTGCACCCTTTCCGGCCTTCTTCATCAGCGCCTTCCCCAGGGAAAGCAGGCAAGCCGATTTGATCTCGTTATCTTCCAGTTCCCGGGCGATACCGAGTGCCTCATAATAATATTCCAGTGCTTGGTCAATATCCCCGGAGGCGGCATAAGTATCACCGATATCCGTATAGATCCTGCCGAGGTCATTCTTGCTGCCTTTTTCAGAATAGATCTCCAGCGCCTGGAATTCATATCGAAGCGCCTCCTCGAATTGCCCGAGTTCACGGTATACCAGGCCTATAAAATACAGATTGGTGGCCGCGTCCATATCCAAACCGAGCGTCCTGCTGGCTTCCAGGGCTGAATTCAGGTGTTTGAGAGCCTCATCATATTCCTTCTGATGAAAGAAGATACCGCCGATACAATTATCGAGCGGGGTCAGGATCAATAAATTGTCGGTTTTTTCATAAAATGGAAGGGCCCCGAGGAAGATTTCCAAAGCTTTCTCATTATTTCCCTGCATCTTATAAATGATCCCAAGATTGAGGCTGGTCTGGTGTGCCTGTGCCGTATCGCCGGTTTGCTCAGCCAGGCTTATCCCGGCTTCATAATTGCTTATTGCTTCGGCATATTCTCCCCGGAAGCGGTGTATGAGAGCCACCCTGTTGTAAACGAGGACCATGGCAGAATTTTCCCCCAGGACCGAATCAAGCTTCATCGCCCGGTCAAGGAAATCCAGTGCTTTATCGTAATCCCCCTGTTTCAGCAAAAGATACCCTGAACCAGCATAATACCCTGCAATTCCTTTTTGGTAATCCAGTGTTTCCGATAGTGAAAAAGCATTGTCCAGATATAGTTCCGCCCGGTTAAAATCCTTGATAGCAATCAAATCATCACACAACTTCAACATCCGGTCAACCTTGTCAGTACCATCCGGCAGCTTCATCACGACATTTTCAATGGAGTCTGTCGTATGCACGTCCTGGGCCGTTACCAAACGGAACATGCCCATGACCATCAAAAAGATCATCCCGAAAAAAATCCTCATAATTAACCTATTAGAACCTGGCTAAAGACTAATTGGTGTGCCAACGATTTTCCTCATTGGCCTGCCCTGATAATTGGTAATCAGGGATTATACAAAACGCAAAAACAAGCGGCATGGGATTTTGTTCAAGTCAATGTGAGTTTGTTACTCTGAAAGTATCCTGTATAATTGAAGGTTCAGGTAATAGTGATGCCCGTCAAGTTCTTATAGCAGACATCAAATAAGTTGATTTTTAATGTTTGAAAGAGGGGAACCCACCGGAGATATAAACGATATATGTATTTTACCAATTAAAACTAATTATTACTTGCATTTTGGCATAATTGGTTTATTTTTGTAAAAACATTTGTAGTTGCAATCACCAATCATTATGGCGATTAATGAAAATCAATTCATGGAAACAACAGTACAAATCAGGGCTGCTAAGAAATTTGGTCCCGGGTATTTTATCCGTGAACAAATGGAGTTAAGGGAATGGACCCAGGAAGATCTTGCAGAGGTAATGGGCATCACTTTGAAACATCTCAATAAAATCCTGCAGGAAAATCAACCGCTTACCCTCGAAATTTCCCGCATTCTCGGCGAAGTATTTAATACATCGCCTCAATACTGGATTAATATCGATACTTCTTATCGGCTCTGGCTGGAGCACGCGAAAAGCCAAAAAGAAAAAGAAGCCGACGTGAAAGCCATGATTTATGAGCGTATGCCGGTGAGGGACATGATAAAGAAAGGATGGCTGGAGCCTTATCAGGATACAGATGAACTCAGGGCCCGGATATTGCAATTCTGGAAATGGGATATCCTGGATTTTAAGCAGGTTGATGACAACTATATACAATGCCTTACCCGGAAATCATCGGCCTATAATCAGTTTAATGCATCCTACGCAATAACATGGTACCAGATGGCCCGAAACGTTGCAGAATCCTTTCCCCGGTTAAGGTATCAGAAGGAAAAACTTGAAAAGCTATACGATGAAATTCATCTTTATTCGATAAAAAATAACGGGGTAGAACTGTTTTTAAAACAGCTTCAACAATGTGGTGTTGTATTTTTTGTCCTTCCGCACCTTCAAAAAACTTATCTCGACGGAGCTTCTTTCATTTTCGGGGAAAATCCAGCGATCGTTTACACAGGCCGGTACAAGCGAATTGATAACTTCTGGTTCACGCTTGCACATGAAATTGCCCACGTACTGAGGCACCTGGATGAACAAACTCCTTTTATCCTTGACAATCTGAAAGATGGGGAACGAAATGAGCTTGAAGATGAAGCAAATTCCCTGGCAGCAGAAAAATTAAGGCATGGTGAGATTTCTCAATTCCTTAATCCTTACGTTGGATACCTTACTGCAAGCCGTGTTGAAGAATGCGCGGCAAAATATGAAGTTCATCCGTCTATAGTTATTGGAAAAATGGCATTCGACAAGAAATTGTCGTACCGGAATATCTATCTTTATAACGAGGATGTTTTAAAGATTATTCCGAGGGAATATCAAAGATGTTAGGAGTTAAAAATTAATTATAAAATCCACCTTGCTTCACTCTTCCAATACTTTAATTGCAAAACAAATAACAATTAATGGTAACTTTTCAGCGGAAAATCAAAGGCTCCATTTGACCAGATTCTTCCACAAATGAAGTGTATATGAGAAAATCAATAATGATTGGTATTCTACTTATTTTTCTAATAAAAGTTGGAACTGCACAAATCCCAACTTTTAATTTTTTTGTTAAATCCGATCTTCATGAAGGAATAAGAACTGCTTTTGAGTATCCTGAAGATGAATATTATTATACTGGAGCAAAACAAATTGACACCAGTAGCTCGGAGTGCGGCGCTCTGATTATCAGATCAGATCAGTTTGGCGATACAACGATGCATTTTTTTCGCCTTCAGGATACCTCGATCACAATAAGTTTCCTCATTTCAACGGTGAATAATATAATCGGTTTTGGAACCTACACAACAGAGGGCAAAGTTATCAATGAAGGATTAATTAACCTTCTATTGGATTTTGACCTGAATTTGATAGCAAAGAAAATATTTCCATACCCTATTGAATATCAAATGGCATGGTCAACTGTTGACGATATACTTGTTGATCCTGATAGTAATTTCATCCGTATCTTCACCCTGAATGAATCTGAAAGCAAACAACTAACAGATGGAAGGGATATTTGCTTCTATAAATTCGATATAAATGGGGACACTATTGGTACGAAGATATTGCAGTTGCCGAACAGCCAATCAGTTGATGCCGCCTGTTTCAACGCTGACACTTCTGAAATTTGGGTATTTGGAGATGGTTTTTCAATGAGTCCAAAACAATGGGTAAAGTTTGATTTAAATTATAATTTAATATCGATAAGTGATTTTCATTATCATGCGGATTATCCATTCAGTATAATAATGGAGAGCCCTGATTCCTGGCTGGGATGCGGTACTTTTCACAATACCACAAATAGATCAGATTTTGATCTGTGGACCTTTAGAATGGACAGTTCCGGAAATATACTTAATGATACAATACTTGGAACCATTGATACCAATGAATATGCATCTTTTGGAAGGGCAATTGCAAGGGACATTGATGGCAATATATATATTTCAGGTACTCACAATGTAACAGTTGGATTTTTTCCGAATGTTAAATCCTGGATAAGTCTGACAAAACTGGATTCTCAATTTAACCATGAGTTCACCAGATATTATAATCCTGATGATAAGTATTATTTAAACTTTGATATTAAAGCTTGCTCTGATGGTGGAATTCTACTGTGCAACTTACGATATGACAGCGACGACAATACTACCCCCCCGCTCAATATGGATGCCTGGATTTTGAAAGTAGATAATAATGGCTTGATGACTGGGATTAATGATGGATCGGATTTTGAAATCCATAATGTGCTTATTTACCCCAATCCCGGAAATAGTAATATCAATATTGTAAGCCCCTGGACCAACTCCACTTTAAATCTTTACACAAGAAATGGGATTTTAATCCTGTCAAAGGAATTACATCAGATCAATACCGTCGTCAACACAGCAAACTTAGCTTCAGGCGTATATTTCTGGACAGTTTACCAAAATAATAACAAATTAATCGAATCAGGGAAGTGGATAAAGAAGTGACTAGGAAGAGAAGTGGTTTCAACTATGCCGGCTTCAAGCTGGTTAGCGGATCCTCCAATAAATGAAGTGTGTATGAGAATATCAATTTCAGCATGTATTCTACTAATTTTTCTTATGAAAATTGGAATAGGCCAATCTCCAACGTTTGATTTTATTATAAATTCAGGTATTTCAGAGAGTGTATCTTATGCATTGGAATATCCGGAAAATTATTATTATTATGTTGGAAGCCGGAAAATTGATTCTGCTAATTGGGAAAAGGATGCAATGATTATCACTTCCGATCAATTTGGTGATACCTCCATGCACTTCTTTAGTTTTCAGGATACTTCAATTTCACTTAATAGCCTTATTTTATCTGGAAATAATTTGCTTGCTTTTGGAACCTATATTGTTCAAGACCAGGAAAACAAACGAGGATTGATTAACCTTATTTTCGACTTTAATTTAAATTATTTAACAAAGAAATTATTTCCATATCCTCCTGAATATGAAATAGCATGGTCAACTGTTGACGATCTTCTTGTTGATCAAGATGGTAATTTCATCCGTATCTTCACTCTAAAGGAATCTGAAAGTAAACGAGTTGTTGATGGCGGAGATATTTGCTTTTATAAATTTGATGTATATGGGGATACTTTAAGTACGAAATTGTTGAGGTTTCCGAATAGTCAAAGAGTCGATGCCGCCTGTTTCAACGCTGACACTTCTGAAATTTGGGTATTTGGAGATGGTT
>CAYJNJ010000105.1:0-13596 GCA_964371595.1 uncultured Bacteroidales bacterium
GTCTTACAGTCCTACAGTCCTACAGTCCTACAGTCCTACCATCCTCCCTCCCCTACAGCCAGAATCCCAAATTCAGGAACAGCATCGGCTTACTGTTCATATTCGAGCCCATCAATGTTACCTCCAGCGGGCCGATGAAAGAGTCGTAACTGACTGATGCGCCATATCCGGCCATCCAGTTGTCAGGCTTGTAGAACTCGTTAAAATCAAATTCTGTTGAACCGCCGTCCAGCAGGAATGTAATATATAATTTTTCGTAGAAATTGTACTGCACTTTCATCCTGAGCGCCGCAGCGTGATAGCCGAATTTCTGAATAAACTGCAGGCCTGTAAAGGGTAAAGAAGTGCTGACATACTGGTTCGGGTTCAGCCCGCCAAAACCAAAATAATGCTGTAAGGGGGGCCTGTTTTCTGCAGATAAGGTGCTGCCAACAAACAAGCCCGGCCTCATAACAACTTTCTTCGAGACCGGGTAATTAAATTCATATTTCCAGAAAATGATAAAAGAACTGGTAAATAGATCTTTGCTCCAGTTTTTCGATAAAGGCATTACATATTCCACCCTGAATTCCGATTTGGAACCTGTTGTCGGAAAGTAGGCCTTATCGCGTGAATCCGCGCTGAATGTCGCAAAAAAAGTGCCGTAGCTGCTGAATTCATTATAAGCCTCAAGCAATGAATCGGTCAAAACATCCTGCTTGAAGCGGAAATATTCATAATCAAAGCCCGTCCTGAAATTAAGCAGGTTCTTCAGGCTATAGTTAATAAAAGCAGAGGCTTTATAATTGGTAAAGATTATCTTATTGATTTTTGTTTCACCCTCGTAAAGGTCGAACTTAAATGAATAATACTCCGCTTTTGCACCAATGCCGGGCTGCGCACCATTATCAAGGATGTAAAAGGCCCTGAACCTGGGGTTTTCCCCGAGTACCAGGTCGGTAAACAATTTGGTCCGTTTCCCGAGCACATTCCTGAATGAGCCCGTGAGCAGCAAACTCCCACCAAAGCTGTCATCATAATGCACCCCTGCAGAAATATAACCAGGATCAGCTTCTTTTACGTTGATAATCAGGTCGTTCCTCTTTCCATTCCCGTGGACTTCATAGTCGACTTTTTCAAAAAAACGTGTCCCATACATTTGTCTTATACTCTTTTCAATTCCGGCCAATGTAAAAACGGTATCCTGTTTCACATCAAAATAATTTTTGAAATATGAACCGGCGAATTTCTTGTACCCTTTGATCTGCACGGAATTAATAAGGATCTGGTCTACAGGCCGGGCTGTAAGCGGTTTCAATGGCCTGTATTCAATTTCATTCAGTGAATCGGCCAGGGCTTTGATCTGGTCGAAATAAGGCCTGGCTTGCTTTTTCCCGAAGTCGATGATCGAATCATGCTCGGTAAAATCCATAATGCCGTAGGTCGTATTCAGAGGGATATAAATATCTGATAATGCCCGACCTGCCTGGTTTGCAGGCCCCCTGTTAAAAGTGATGATCTGGTCGAGCACATCAGTGAGGGAACCGAATTCTTCCCGGGTACAGCGTAAAGGGGGTTGGACGTCTCCGGATATGATGATATCGATGCCCCTGTCCTTAACTTCCTTAACCGGGAAATTATTTACCACTCCCCCATCACCCAGGTAATAGCCGTCATAGTCGACCGGGGCGAAATAACCGGGAATCGACATGCTGGCCCTGACAGCCAGTGGCAGGTAGCCGGAATCCATGATCACTTCATTTCCGGTAAAAAGATCCGTGCCAACACATAAAAAAGGCGTTTCAAGCTTTTCAAAATCATTGACCTGGAATGCCGGCGAAAAATAATGGTTAAGCATCAGGCTTATTTCCTGGCCCTGGTATAGGGAAGGGCTCAGGCTCAGGCTTTTATTTCCAACGGGCAGGGTGATGATGAACTTCTCGCCAAACTCTTTCTCTTCGTATGCTATATACTTTCTTTCAATCCTATCGCTAAGCAGGTCATCCCAGTTGATCCCCCTGACGATCTTTGCTATAGAATCGGGATGATAACCGATGGCATAAAGTCCGCCCATGATGCTCCCGATACTTGTCCCGCCAATATAATCGATGGGGAGACCTGCTTCCCTGATGACACTTAGCAGGCCGATATAGGCAAACCCTTTTGCACCGCCCCCGCTCAGGACAAGCCCGACGGTTGGCCGTTTTGATGGATTTACAATAGTATCGTACTGAGAATAGGATTGTTCCGGTAGGAAGAACGCTGCCAATAAAAATATAATTGTAATGGACGTTGTACGGATTGTTTTCATTAGAATTTTACGGAAATATTATTATTGTAAAATTACGAAAATCATTGCTGTCACTGGAAAATATTTAATCCTCAAAAAGAGATCATTAATATATGAATACTTAAATATATTTTTACAGTATCTTCGTCGTTATTAATATACCTAAATTAAACAATTTGAATAGCTTATTTAAAATTGGGAAGTACTTTATTACCCTTTTCATAAGCATAAAAATAATCCCCCTATGTATTTTTATCCTGGTAATACCTTTTGTACCTGCGCATGCGCAGGTTGCAATCAGTACAGATGGATCGTCCCCAAATGGGTCGGCGATGCTTCACATAAAATCAACGAACAAGGGGGTACTCCTCCCGCGTCTGACCTTTGCACAGGTTAATGCCATTACCGCCCCGGTAGAAGGGCTGATGGTTTACTGCTACAATTGCAGCAGTACGGGAACAGGGGTGATCAGCATTTTCCAGGGCGGGCTCTGGAAGGTGATGCCACTCGATTGCCTGGTACCTAATGCACCTTCACCCGGCACCAACATCCCTACTGTCAACCAGATCACATGGAACTGGAATCCTGTATCAATAACCTTAGGCTATAAATGGAATACGGTAAATGATTTTTCCACTGCCACAGATGTTGGCAACAATACAACGTTTACTAACACAGGACTTGCATGCTGGACATCGTATACACGTTACGTTTGGGCTTATAACGCTTGCGGGCCTTCTGCAGTCATGATAATGACGGCCTCAACCTCACAGGTTCCCTTTTCACCATGCCCCACAACCGGTACACATGTTGCTGCCCTGAACCAGATCACATGGAACTGGAATACTGTTGCAGGAGCCATAGGATACAAATGGGGTTCCACAAACAATTTTACCACTGCAACTGACCTGGGGACTGTTCATTCTCTCAATGAAACCAGCCTTGCTTGCGGAACGAGCTATACCAGGTATGTATGGGCTTACAATACCTGCGGGTATTCGACACCTATAATCCTAACCAAATCCACGCTGAATTGCTGGACCTGTGGTGTTCCTATTACAAAAAACCACGTCACGGGAGATGTGGCCCCTGTAAATAAGGCAACAGTCTATGGGACAACGTCAGGAATTTCTGGCGAAAGCACGAAATGCTGGATCACCAGCAACCTGGGTTCCGACCACCAGGCATTAACCGTCGATGATGCCACAGAAGCATCCGCCGGCTGGTACTGGCAATTTAACCTGCCCCAGGGCTTTAAGCACGATGGCACAAACCGTACACCAAATTCCACATGGATCAGCATTATCAATGAATATACCGACTGGGGCGCCGCAAATGACCCCTGTGCCATTGAACTGGGGAATAACTGGCGGATCCCGACAAACACAGAATGGACCAATGTGGATGCATCAAACAGTTGGGTCAACTGGGACGGACCGTGGAATTCCCTGCTTAAAATGCATGCTGCCGGACGGATTTACTACAACGACGCTTCGCTTGGGCTGAGAGGGGTTCATGGTGCCTATTGGAGCAGTTCACAAGGCGGCTCAGCAACTTACGGGTATAGCCTCTACTTTTTCAACAACAGTTGCGTTGGGAATATTTATTATAAATCCATGGGATTTTCAATAAGATGCATCCGCGATTGAAACCTTAAATTATTTCCTTTAACTTGCAGCCCGAATTATAATTTAACTGAAAAGCTAATTTTGCTTTACTGCCCATTGGTTAATTAAGGACGATAGAAGCACTTAACCAAATCTATATCATGAAATATATACCTTTTTTCATGGTGTTACTGCTATTCAGCAACACCCTCCTATCCCAGGTTGCAATTAACTCAGACGGAAGCACACCCGATAATTCAGCGATGCTGGAAATAAAGTCCAGCGCCAAAGGCTTTCTTCCTCCCCGCATGACGTATGAGGAGCTTAATACAATTCCTTTCCCCGCCGACGGGCTGATGGTTTATTGCACTGATTGCCAGGCTGGTGAAGGTTCCATAGCAATATTTATCGTAGACAAATGGTATTTATTAACCGCAAATTGCCTTCACCCGGTGCCCCCTCTTACCGGCACACATGTTCCTTATGGAAACCAGATTGTCTGGAACTGGAATCCTGTCACCGGGGCAACAGGATATAAATGGCACACGGTCAATGATTTTGACAACGCAACGGACATGGGCGCCTTAACTTACAAGATAGAGACGGGGCTGAACTGCAATCAGTCATATGTCCGCTACGCATGGGCATATAACGAATGCGGGAATTCAACTCCCGTTTCGATGACCCAGTCAACCGTTGCCTGCCCGGGATGTGGGACATCCATCACCATCAATCACACCGCAGGTAATGTCGCCCCTGTTGATAAAACCGTGACGTACCCAATTGTCACAGATATTCCCGGTGAAACGGCAAAATGCTGGATATCGGGCAATCTCGGCGCTTCCAGCCAGGCAACAAGCGTTGATGATGCAACGGAGCCCTCTGCAGGATGGGTGTGGCAGTTTAATCGCATGCAGGGTTACCGGCATGATGGGATAACCCGGACGCCATCATCCTGGGTCAGTACGATTGATGAGGATTCTGACTGGCTGTCGGTAAATGACCCTTGCATGCTCCAGCTTGGAACAGGATGGCGAATCCCCACATCTGCCGAATGGCAGAATGTGGATGCAGCATCCGGATGGACTGACTGGAACGGCCCCTGGAATTCAGCCCTAAAGCTCCATGCAGGTGGTTATCTGGGAAATGGTGACCTTTATAACCGGGGAGTGGATGGTTATTTCTGGAGTGGCACACAGGAAGTCGATTCAGATGGCCGTGACCTGCATATCAGCAGCACTGCAAGCGAAATAAGCTTTAACGGAAAAGGCCACGGGTTTTCGGTTCGCTGCATCAGGGAGTTATGCACTGCAGCACCGGTTCCGCCTGCCGAGGGTAGCCATGCCTCATCACAAACCCAGGTGAGCTGGCACTGGAATAACGTTTCCGGGGCTGCCGGCTATAAATGGAATACGGTTGATGACATTTCAACAGCCTTTGATCTGGGTACCGCCCTGACAACAACTGAATCAGGGCTTGCCTGCGGTACATCTTACACCCGCTACGTATGGTGTTACAATTTCTGCGGTTATTCAAATGCAACGTCATTAACCGGATCAACTGCTTCCTGCCTGTCTCCAACCTTTTCATCTGCCTACGGCGGACCGGGATTTGATATCGGCACTTCGCTGGTTAGTACAACTGACGGCGGATTTGCCATCGGGGGATATACCGAAAGCTGGGGCTCCGGATCAAATGACCAGTTATTGATAAAAACGAATTTATCAGGAGGGGTCACCTGGGCAGTAACCTATGGCTATTCCCTTTCTGATAATGGCCAGGCTGCAAGGCAAAGGGCTGATGGCGGGTATATTCAGATTGGCACTTCCTGGCAGGGGACATCAACCTACTATATGTATGTCAATTTCATTAATGCAGACGGCAGCCTTCAAACCGGCGGCTTCTTTGTTCCATCAAACGGGAATACAGCCGGTTACGATGTGATCCAATGCAGCGACGGCAACTTTTGTACTGTGGGTTATGCTGATGGTATCGGAGCAGGAAGTAATGATGTTTATGTTAAAAAATTCAATGGAAGCGGCGAAAACATATGGGGCTTTACTTACGGCACAACAGGAAGTGAAGTAGGAAGGGCCCTTGTTCAGAGGCCGGATGGGGGATATATTATTGTAGGATACATTAATTCCGCCGGAAACACAGATGCCTATTATTGCCCCATCGGAGCCGACGGCTCACAGGAAACTTCCTATGCGATTGGTGGAGCGGGAATTGAAGAAGCAAAAGCGGTTGTTAAAGCATTGGATGACGGCTATGTCTTCACCGGACAAACTTCAAGTTTCGGAGCAGGAAGCTGGGATATTTACATGAGTAAGCAGGACGGTTCCGGGCTTGGTGTCTGGTCACACAGCTTTGGTGGAACGGACACGGACTTCGGAAACGACATTATCAGGACTTCCGACGGAGGCTTTGCCATTACCGGCAAAACAAGCAGTTTTGGTGCCGGCATGTCTGATATCTGGCTCATCAAGACAGATTCACTCGGAAATCCAGAGTGGTCATGGGTGTTTGGCGGGCCTGACAGCGACGAGGGCCACTCTCTTGTCCAGCAAACTGATGGTTGCTTTTATATTGCAGGAATGACCGGTTCTTTCGGATCTAACGGAGATGCCATTCTGGTAAAATTTGCGGAAGACGGATCTTCCTGCCTGGGCTATTCCATTGGTTTTAATCCCGGAATGATATTATCAAGCGGTGAACAGGGACCTTTTAAGGCTCAGCGTATTGAATATTTCAGCCATTCTACTATTGTTGATGAAGTTAAAATTGTTGAGGCATTATCCTTGAAAGTCTATGATAAATACAATCCTGCAGCCGCACAAACACGGGATTTTATAACTCCTTCAGTGACGCCAATCTGCAACCCTTGATTTTGAATTTAGTTTGTCGGGGTTTAATTAGTAAATTTACATCCTCAACAATGAATTCATGATGCCTGTATCAGTCAAAGGATTAATCCTTGGAATCATTATATCAGCGTATTTTCTGTTACCCGGGAAAGTTGCTGCTCAATCACGGGGTGTCTTACTCACCATCCATCTCCGCGGTGTTTACAACAGTGATATCAGCCTGCTCGCACTGACGCCTGCGCATACCTTTAAACCCATCCTGGAGGTGAAGGGGATATTGAACGGGCAATCGGCTCAGCTGGTAATTTTAAAGGATTACCTGCCCGGGGAATTCGTCATCCGCTTTGATTACAGGGAAACGGATGCCAGCGCGCCCTACCCTTCCGAAAAATACATTTTTGCTTACGACCAGGACCTTGTGCTCCAGGTCAGCCCTATGTATTGTAATAATGCCGACAGTACCTATTTCCAGGATGACGAGAGGGAGAATACGGCCTTTTCCGGATTTTCTCAAGAGAATGCGCTACAAAAGGAAAAACTGGGCTTATTGCAGAATTTCCTGATGAGTTATGATGATACGGGATCTGATTTTTACCTGGAAGGGATCAAAGAATATGAAAAACGAAGGCAGGAATTTAATTCATGGCTTGCAAAACGCGCAGAACTTGATAAAGCGCTGTTTGTGAGCAATGTGTATGTTTTCCAGTTTATACCTGAGATACCCTGGGCAGGAACCGAGACAGACCGGTTAAACAGCCTGATCGATCATTATTTCGATGGTACCGATTTTAAGGACTCATTGATGATAAGGACATCCGACATAAATAAATGGATGGATAATTATGTCAACCTGTATGGCCAGCAAGTCACTACGATGGACATCCGTGATTCCCTGTTCTCACTTGCGGGTATCACAGCAATTGATAAGGCAAAGACAGGTCATCCAAAGGTTTATGGATGGATGGTGGATTATTTTTACCGGGGATATGAAACAAATGGCATTGATGCGGGGATCAAAATCCTTGAGCCTTACCTTGACGATCCCAACTGCCTTACCAGCAAACGCCAGGAGATCATCCGCAGGCTGCAAGGCATCGAAACCCTGGTACCCGGATCAAAAGCGCCTGATATTTCCATGACTGATCCGCAGGGAGGGCCCTTCGCTCTTTACGAATACGGGACCGGATCAAAATATATCCTCATTTACTTCTGGTCGGCTGATTGCGAACATTGCGCACAAATGACAGCCTCTCTTTATCCCTGGCAGCAAGAGGAAGATATCCGCAACAAACTGATGGTACTGGCCATAAGCCTGGATGAGACAGAAACAGAATTAGCTGCCTGGAAGGAGAAGATGGCCCAGTTCCAGGGATGGAAGCATCTAAACGCCCCGGAAGGGGTCCGTAGCAAAGTAGCATCCGACTATTTCATCCTCGCAACCCCGGTTATGGTGCTGCTTGATGCTGCCTCCAAAGAAATAGTTGCCATGCCGCTGACGATGGAGGAGTTGAAGGCGGCGGTGAAGTAGTCGGCGGTCGGCGGTCGGCGGTCCCGGTTTGTGTGCGGATTCTTCGCATGCAAAATCTATTTTCATTTAATGATCGGCTTTATTGCATTAAAAAATGACCTGATTGGGCTATAGTATAATGTGATTAATCATCTCATATTTGTATAATTCACATTATACGTTATTTTTTTTATTGAAAAATGAAAAACGCTCTTCTGACATTATTTCAGATGCTGATGACCGTCAGCTTTCTCTATTCACAGGTAGCAATTAATACCGATGGCACTTCTCCCGACAATTCAGCAATCCTTGATGTAAAATCAAGCACAAAGGGGGTACTTGTGCCCCGCATGACCCTTACAGAGCGCAATGGTATCGCCTATCCGGCAAACGGTTTGCTGATATTCTGCACCAGTGACAATCAGTATTACTCAAACAAAGGAACGCCATCCGTACCCGGCTGGGTGATGGTAAGCAGCCAGTGGTCATCAGCCGGTTCAAATATTTATTTTATCGGTGGCAATGTTGGTTTGAATAAAACAAGTCCGGGCTATCAGCTCGATGTAGCTGGGGACATTAATTTCTCCGGTACTTTACGAAAAAATGGTACAGCAGTCGTTACCGGGGTATCTTCGGTTACTGCAACCACTCCTTTAACAAGCAGTGGGGGAGCAAACCCAAATATATCGATTCCGCTGGCCAATGCAGGCTCAAACGGGTATCTCTCTTCGACAAACTGGAGTACTTTCAACAATAAACAGAATGCACTGACATTCGGTAATCTCACATCAGCAGATATAGGTGTAACTGGCGGTAGCGGAGCTGTTATAGGCAGCGGAACAACCATGACCATCAATAAAGGAAACCTCACCGAGGCAACATCTTCTGTGCTTACTATAACAGGCGGAACCGGGTCTGTTTTAGGAACCGGTACCTCAATTCAGGTGAAGTCAGCTAATGCCGGCCAGTCGGGATACCTGAGCAATACGGATTGGAATAGTTTTAATAATAAAGTCTCGAGCCAGTGGGTCACAAATGGCCAGGATATATCGTTTAGCACAGGCAAAGTCGGGATTGGGACATCAACTCCTTCTTCATCGGCAGTCCTGGATATTGTCAGTACAAATAGCGGGGTATTGTTACCACGGATAACCCTTGATCAGCGTAACGCCATAAGCGGCCCGGCGGAAGGATTGATGATATTTTGCACTGATTGCGGTGCTAATGGTACCTTGAGTGTTTATACCAATGGCGTATGGATGACCTATTCTCCATGCCTGGCTCCTTCTTCCACTGAAGGGTCTCATAATGTAACACCCGGTCAGGTAATCTGGAAATGGACTGTCGTTGCAGGCGCTGCCGGTTACAAATGGAATACAACCGCCACTTATGGTACTGCCTTTGATATGGGATTAGCCACTTCAAAGACCGAAACCGGCATTGCCTGTGACACAACCTACACTCGTTATATGTGGGCATATAATGCTTGCGGGGTGTCTGTTTCGACAACACTTTCCCAGGCCATAGCGGAAGCTTCACCTGCCACTCCGGTATCCGCTACCCACACTTCAACAGAGACTTCCATTGTCTGGAACTGGAACACGGTAACCGGTGTCACGGGATATAAATGGAATACGGAAGATAATTTTGCAACGGCAACAGATCTGGTAACTGATACCACGATGAATGAAACAAGCCTGACCTGTGGAACGATTTATACAAGATATGTATGGGCATACAATGGCTGCGGATATTCCACATCTGTGACTTTAACGCAATCAACAGATGTCTGCTGCGGGATTCCCATTACCGATAGCCGCGATGGCAAGAGTTATAACACAGTCGTGATCGGAACACAGTGCTGGTTAGCTCAAAACCTCAACGTGGGAACAAGGATAGCAGGAACAGTTACCCAAACCAACAACAGCACCATCGAAAAGTATTGTTACAATAATAATGAAGACAGTTGTTCCATTTATGGCGGATTATATCAATGGGGTGAAACGATGGATTATACCACTTCGAGCAGTTCAAATCCAAGTGGCCGCCAGGGTATATGCCCATCCGGATGGCATTTGCCATCGGATGCCGAATGGTGCCAGATGGAAACCTTTCTTGACGCAACGGTTAATTGCGCTGGTACCGCATGGCTGGGCACGAATGCAGGCGGAAAAATGAAAGAAGCCGGTACCAGCCATTGGTTAACCCCGAATACCGGCGCAACCAACAGTAGTGGTTTTACTGGTCTTCCGGGTGGCATATGTCAGGGTGGATCGTACTCTTCTATTGCTACTTATGCGTACTTTTGGACTACTGTTGAATGTAACGGAACGAGTGCATGGTATCGTGCCCTGTATTATACCATGGCACAGGATTATCGAAGCTGCCTCAGCAACAACAAGCCATGGGGATACTCAGTACGTTGTGTAAAGAATTGATTTCACAAAAACATCAGCACCACGCCGGCAACTGAGATAAATGCCCCGCCAATTTCCAGCCAAGTAAATCTTTCTTTAAATAAAATAACTGAGGGAGGAATGATAAGTATCGGCACGATGGCCATAATTGTCGCTGCAATACCTGTTGAGGTGTATTTCACAGCCAATAGCGAAAAGGATATCCCGAGAAATGGCCCGAAGAACGATCCCAGGCCAATTGCACGCATCCCCTTTTTATCTTTCAAAGCGTTTTTTATTAAAAAACTCTTTTTCAGGAAGATGATGATAAGGGCATAGCCAATTACTGCAGCAATGATCCGGATGTGTGATGCGGCAAATGCGTTGTAGCTGCCCATTCCATATTTGCTGAGCACAAGTCCCCCTGCCTGGCCGGCTGCCCCGATCAGCGCAAACACCAGCCCCATGACCGGGTAATTGAGCTTAATCTTCCTGCCGCTTTGAGGCATTGAGAAAACTGCGAGGAATATCCCGCTGACCGTCAGGATCATGCCGAAGATATGCAACAAGCTCATCTTTTCCCCGAGTAGTAACCAGCCAATAATAGCTGTCATGGGTGGCACAGTGGTCATAATGAGCATGGCAATGCGGGACGACAGGATCGAATAGGCTTTAAAAAGGAAATAATCGCCGAGCACCAATCCGATAAGGCCCGACAGGCTAAGCCAGATCCAGGCATGCGGGCTGGCATCAAGTGGAAGTGCCATCCCGCGTGTGATTAATGTCAATATAGCCAACAGCAAAAAAGCAACAGTAAGCCTGATCATATTGACGGCAAGCGACCCTACCCTTTTACTCGCAAATTCGAATGAAAGGGCGGTGACTGTCCAGAAACAGGCAGTGGCCAAAGCGGCCAGTTCACCATAATGATTTTCCAGGCTCATGTTTCAGAATTGCGGCAAAGCTCGTAAATTAACCGGCAGGTCTAACCGATCGACATGTCGGTATCCCATTTCATCACGGGAGGCTGTGCCCCTTTATTGATCCCCTCAATAAAACTGTCGATACATTCTTTAAGATCATTGTGATAGCCTCCTTCAAGCACTGCGAATATATCCGGAAAGGCCCGGCGCAACCTGAAAGCGCACTCATAAAATGCACGCAGGGTTACCTGCAGTCCAAGGAGCTTATCTTTATAATAAGCATCAAAACCGGCTGAAACGGCAATGACATCCGGCCTGAATTTCCTGGCTAAGTCGATCGCTTTATCAACTGTAACAAGGAAATCCTTGTCGCCGCTCCCGGAAATCAGGGGAAAATTTGCAGTATAACCCAGCCCTGCACCGGTACCGGTTTCATCCGGAAAACCGGTGAATGGATACGCATAATGCTGATGGACAGAGCAGTAATATACCTTGTCGGTATCATAAAAAATCGACTGCGTGCCATCACCATGATGACCGTCAATATCGAAAATGAATACCCTTTTTCCGGAGTTGACCAATTTCTGGACGGCAATGGCGAGATTGTTGAAAAAGCAAAACCCTGCAGCCCTTTCCCTGCCTGCATGGTGTCCGGGCGGGCGGACCACTGCAAAGTCACCATGTTCCGATGCCTGGATCGTAAGTCCGACGGCCAGGCATGCCGCTTCATAGCTGGCCGGAGTAAGATTTACCTCCGCAACAAGATCGCCCCTTTCACAGGCTTCCCGGAAATATTCAATATATCTCTCGGAATGGACCAGGTTAAGGTAGGGTTCCCCTGTCCAGGGAGCCGCTTCGTAGCTATCCATGTAACTTAGCAGGCGGTAGGAACCCTCACTGTCGCTGTCGATATTATGTTCGAGGAATTTTTTATGAAAAATTGCCTTCATGTAGTGCTTAGATCAACATTGAACAAAATTAGAAATTCATCCCGAAATTCCTACGATCTTTTACTGTGAAATCATATATTTGCCATATGAAAAATACCATCCTTATTATACTGTTCTTCGGCCTGATGTGGTCATGTAATACAGTGACAGGGCCATCTGCGGTTTCTGAAGAAAAAAAAGCCACCACGGATACTTTACGCTATCCCCAGGAAAAACACCTTGTAAACCTCCACCAGCTGACTTTCGGCGGTGACAATGCTGAAGCCTATTTCAGCTTTGATAGTAAACGGATCACGTTCCAGTCGAACAACCCTGCCTGGCAGCTTGAGTGCGACCAGATCTTTACGGCTGAACTGGCTACCAGTGATATGGCAAACAAACCTCCCCTGATGATCAGTACGGGAATGGGCAGGACCACCTGCTCCTATTTTATGCCCGGTGATACCGCCATTCTTTTTGCCTCCACACACGCGGGCAACCATTCCTGCCCGATGGTGCCCCCGCCAAGGGATGATCATAAGTATGTATGGCCGATTTATGACGATTACGATATCTATATTTCCGATCTGAAAGGAAATATCATCGATACCCTTACCAGCAATCCGGGATACGACGCTGAAGCCACCGTTTCACCCAAAGGTGACAGGATTGTTTTCACTTCTCTCCGTAACGGCGACCTGGAATTGTACACAATGGATATCGATGGAGGGGATATTAAACAGATTACCAATGAACTGGGTTATGATGGCGGCGCATTTTTCTCCCAGGATGGAAGCATGCTCGTCTTCCGTGCATCAAGACCTAAAACGGAAGAAGATATAAAAGTTTACAAGGAATTACTGGCACAGGGACAGGTCATGCCGACCAACATGGAGATCTTCGTCTGCAATGCCGACGGATCCAACCTCAGGCAGATCACCAATCTTGGAAAAGCCAACTGGGCCCCGTACTTCCATCCTTCCATGAAGAAAATTATCTTCAGCTCAAACCACGCAGCCCCAAAGGGGTACCAGTTCAACCTTAACATGATAAACCTGGATGGTACCGGTCTGGAGCAGATTACATACGATGGCGTAT
>CAYJNJ010000106.1:0-13563 GCA_964371595.1 uncultured Bacteroidales bacterium
CTGTAAGACTGTAAGACTGTAGGACTGTAGGACTGTAAGACTGTAAGACTGTAGGACTGTAGGACAAAAAGCTTAGGGCTTGGGGCTTGTGGCTTGCGGCTTGCGGCTATAAAAATAATTGCGCGGATTGTATCTGCGCTTTTTTTTTGTATATTGCGGTCTTAAGCCCTTATCACATATAACATTTTAGACATATGAAAACTGTTATATCCATCATCCTGCCTCTTTTTATGATTTTCCAGGTAAATGTAAAAGCTCAGGAAGTTATCGCATCGGGAGGTGATTACTTCAGCAACTCCTACGGATCGTTGAGCTACACCTTTGGTGAAACTGTAATTGAAACCTTTTCGAAGCCCGGATACACGCTTACCCAGGGTTTCCAGCAAAGCCTGCTTATTGAACCCACCTCCGATACCACCGGTAGATCAAACATAGTGGTTGTAGCCAACCCTAATCCTACCAGGCACCTGGTAAAAGTTAACGTTGAGAAAGCAGGAAAAGAGAAGTTGACCTATGTACTCTCCGGCCCAGGTGGCGATTTGCTCCTGACTGGCCAGTTCGATCCACCTGAAACAGAAATCCCTGTTGCAAGCTTACCACCTTCCATATATATATTGAAAATTTATTCGGGCAAAGAAGAAGTCAAATCCTTCAAGATTATCAAACAATAAAATCAAACCAATATGAAAAGATTATTATCAACCCTGGCAGTTGTAATGTTGTTTATACTGACTGCCACAGGGCAAGTTCCGAAAAGTTTTAAGTACCAGACAGTACTTCGCAATTCACAGGGGCAAGTATTAGCTAACCAGCAGGTCGACCTGACTCTGGAGATTCTGAGGGGAACAGTGTTGGGCCCGGTGGTCTGCAGCGAAACATATACCCCTACAACCAATGAATACGGACTGATAAACATGGAAGTTGGTAGCCAGGACCAGGCAGGATTTGAAGCAATCAACTGGGCTATTGGCCCATATTTCCTGAGGGTCAGTGTGTTTGGAACTGTCATGGGAACCTCTGAACTGTTATCTGTACCATATGCTTTATATGCTGAAAGATCAGGCTCGTCTAATGGCGGAGGATCTAATGATACTGTTATCATTCAGTCACAGTGGAATGATTGCACTGCAGGGATATATTATGATGAAGGCAATGTTGGTATAAGAACTATGTATCCTTCCTCGAATCTTCAAATTGAAGGAGTATCTAACTGGACTGAAGACAGAGACTTTCTCTGGCTTAAGAACAATTCAACTGATGACCTTTCTGATGTATATATGAAGCTGAGTTCGGGAGATGAATCTTATACCTCGTTTCACCACCGTGGAGCCTCATACTCGTATGGGGGCACAGCAATGCAAACAGCTCTCTGGTGGAATCATGGTTTGGGCATGGTTTTAAGAACTTCGCATGAAGGACTAATAAGTTTCGAATTCTATAATGGAAGTGCTTTATATGAAGCAGCCAGGATAACAGGCGAGGGTTATGTTGGAATTGGAACAGAAGAACCTGAAAGGCCCCTGCATATTAGCGACGTAATGCGGCTGGAACCCCGAAATGAAGCGCCTGCTAATCCCTCCGAAGGAGATATATATATGGATGGATCAGACCACCACCTTAAAGTATTTGACGGAACTACCTGGCAATCATGCTGGTAACACCTTTTGGTAATTAAGGCTGTAATTTACAGGAGTTATCAGTGAGTAGAATTAGATATATTTGTCGGCTAATATGCAGGAGATGAAACCAGGATACAATGAACAAGTCGATATTTATGCTATAGATGAGAGGATTTGCCAATCAACCGCTAAATTTATGGGTACAACCCTTAAAAAAGGGCATGCATTTCACGATTTTGCAGATGTTGGGGAAAGAAATAAGAAAGTTGAGATCATCGAAAAAGAATTAAGCATTTCGTTCACACAATTAATCGCTGATGATTTCAATTTTGATTTCCTTAAATCGCTTAACGGAAATGAAAAATTCGATGTAATTACGTGTTTTGAAGTAATTGAGCATTTACAGAATCCGTTATTCCTTGTTAAGCAGCTGGCTGAAATGTTACGTCCGGACGGGGTCATCTTTCTCTCTACACCTGCCCGGCCAAAGATCTTCTGGCCCGATTTTCATTACTATGAAATGAATGAAAAACACCTTGATAAGTGGATATTCAGCCAGGTCAACCTGGAGATCATCAGAAGCGGAAAATTAAAGATACACCTTCCATTACTGTCTTATTTTACTGGATTCCGGCCATTTGCAAGGCTCTTTATCAATTACACACATATTTATGAATTGCGGTTTAAACATTAGCATATTAAAATCTTTCGTACCTCTTAAAATTTAGAGTGTATAATTTATTTTGTGAATTAAAAATAAGTTGTACATTTGCACCTCCAAAATTAAACAGCGATGAAAAGAACATTTCAGCCCTCGGTAAGAAAACGCAAGAACAAGCACGGTTTCAGGGAAAGAATGGCTAACAAGAACGGCCGTAAAGTCTTATCCAACAGAAGGGCAACCGGAAGAAAAAAACTGACAGTATCAGACGAGAAGAGGTAAACAGCCCTTTTCACACTTAAAATATTGACTGAAAAGAAGATGATTTCGATTGTCTTCTTTTTTTTTATTCCCTTACCGATTCATTGATTTTCTTTATTTTCGCAATAGAACTTAAGGAATTCATTAAACCCCAAATGCATCATGAGCGAAAAAATGGCATTTGATTTCAGGAAAGCAATTCCCTACATTACGGCAATTGTCATTTTCTTTGCGATCATCGCAGTTTATTTTTATCCGGCAATCCAGGGAAAGCAAATGGCGTCCAGCGATGTCATCCATTTTAAAGGAATGGCCAAAGAAATAGAAGATTACAGGGTGAATCACGATGACCAGCCACTCTGGATCAACAATATGTTTGTCGGGATGCCGGCATTCCAGGTATCTGTTCAATACACAAGCAACCTGATGATCAAAGTTCATGAGTTCATCAGGCTGGGCTTTCACCTTCCCATTGGGATGGTGATAGTCTATTTCCTGGGGTTTTATTTTCTCCTTCTCACGCTTCGGATCAACCCCTGGCTCAGTATTGCCGGGGCTATCGCATTCGCGTTTTCATCCTATTTCTTCATCATTTTTGAACCGGGGCATACATCCAAAGCCTACGCAATAGGTTTTATGGCCCCGACACTGGCCGGCATTATAATGGCATACCGTGGCCGGTATTTAACGGGCGCTGTCATCACTGCATTTTTCCTTGCCCTTGAGATCACCAGTAACCACCCGCAGATCACCTATTATCTCCTTCTTATGATCCTGGGCTACGGAATAGCTGAACTAGTTATCCATTTTAAGCAGAAGCAATTACCCTCTTTCTTCAAAGCCACTGCCTTTCTTGTAATTGCGGCCTTACTCGCTGTGCTGACCAATACGGCCAACTTATGGAGCACATATGAATACAGTAAATCATCGATCAGGGGCAAAACTGAGCTGTCATCTGAAAAGGAGAACCGGACCAGCGGACTTGATAAAGATTATGCCACAAACTGGAGTTACGGGATCAGTGAAACAATGACCCTGCTTATCCCCGGCTTTAACGGCGGATCATCAAACGAATCCCTGTCAAAGAATTCTGAAGCTTATAAAACCCTTACCGAAAACAGGGTCCCGAATGCCGACAAGATCGTCGAAGGCGGCCTTCCGGTTTACTGGGGCAGCCAGCCCGGCACATCCGGGCCGGTATATGTCGGCGCAATCGTCTTCTTCCTCTTCCTGTTTTCGCTTTTCTACCTGAAAGGGCCCATTAAATGGTGGGGACTTGCCATTACCCTGCTTTCCATCATGCTGGCGTGGGGGAAAAACTTTATGCCGCTCACCGATTTCTTCCTTGAATATTTTCCACTCTATAACAAATTCAGGTCAGTGACCATGACGCTGGTTATGGCCGAGCTGACCATGCCCCTGCTCGCGTTCATCGCCCTGGATAAATTCATCAGCCAGCCGCAGGATAAATCAGTGCTGAAGCAACTGAAAATGAGCTTTTATATTGTCGGCGGATTATTGCTGTTTTTTATCCTTTTTGCAGGCGCCCTCTTCTCCTTTGCAGGGCCGAATGATGCAGCCTCGGGCCTTCCCGACTGGTTTATTACTGCAATAAAAGCCGACCGCCTCAAGCTCTTCCGGACAGATGCCATCCGCTCACTGGTGTTCGTACTGCTTACCTTTGGGTTACTTTATGCCTACAGTTTAAAGAAAATCAAGCTTAGCTGGCTCCTTGTCCTGATCCCGGTACTCATCCTGGCCGACATGTGGCCGGTAAATAAGAGGTATATCAACGATGATGATTTTGTAAGGAAATCACAGGCTGAAAACCCATACCAGGCTACCAAAGCCGATCTGGAAATTTTAAAGGATACCGATCCGTATTACAGGGTTTACAATTTCAGCGAATCCTTTGATGGCTCGGCCCGCACCTCCTATTTCCACAAAAATATTGGCGGCTATCACGGGGCAAAAATGAGAAGGTACCAGGAAATAGTGGACCACAGCCTTATCCGGGAAAGACAGATGATAGCAGAAGCCCTGAACAGCGGAACTGTATCACCTGAAGAGATATTGAGCAGGGCATCTGTGTTCAACATGTTAAACACAAAATACTTCATCGTGGATCCGAAAGTGGATCCCTTGAAAAATCCTTATGCCCTTGGCAATGCCTGGTTTGTAGAAAAATACAGGGTTGTAAACAGTGCGGATGAAGAAATTAATGCACTGGAAAGCTTTGACCCGGGAAGCGAGGCCATCATCGACAACAGGTTCGTCAGGGACCTTGGAGGGTTCGCGGCCCCGGTTTCCACTGATGGAACAATTGCACTCGGATCGTATTCGCCAAACAAGATGGTTTATCAATCCTCTTCAAAATCCGACCAGCTTGCGGTCTTTTCAGAGGTCTATTACCAGCCGGGCTGGAATGCCTATGTGGATGGAAAGAGATCACCGCATGTCAGGGCAGATTACCTGCTCAGGGCCATGATCATCCCTGCCGGCGACCACCAGGTCGAATTCAGGTTTGAACCAAAATCATTTTACGCAGGACAGAAAGTTTCCCTTGCCGCGTCACTGATAACGATCCTTCTCACCATTGGGGTGTTGCTTTTAGCCATCTTTCCTGATTATCAAAACAAATGGCTGGAGAAGATAAGAAAATACTGATCATTGTTTATTACTGGCCTCCATCAGGGGGTTCGGGGGTTCAGAGGTGGGTAAAACTCGCTAAATACCTGGTCGGACAGGGAATCCAGGTGCATGTCCTTACTGTTGATGAAAAAAAAGCCAGCTACCTGCAGCTGGATCAGTCATTGCTGGAAGAAGTCGATCCCGGGATCCTGGTAACCAAAACAAGCTCCTTCGAAATTATCAACGTCTTCGCCAGGATCTTCGGGAAGAAAAAAGTCCCGACAGCCGGTTTTTACAATCTTGATAAAAAAAGCCTGGTCCATAACCTCGGGTTGATCATTCGCAGCAACTTCTTCATCCCTGATCCGCGCCGCGGATGGAACAGCTTTGCATATGACAAGGCTCTTGAAATTATACAAAGAGAAGGTATCAGGAAAGTCATCACATCTTCCCCGCCTCATTCCTCGCAACTAATCGGCCTGAAATTAAAAAAGAAACTGAAAATTGAATGGACGGCCGACCTGAGGGATCCATGGACCGATATCTTTTATTACCCTCTCCTCAAACACAGTGCTATATCCCGCAGGATTGACAGGAATTACGAAAAAATGGTCCTTTTAAATGCGGATCATATCTTTACGGTAAGCAAAGGACTTAAAGAAGTATTTACCTGTAAGGACAGCCGTATTGATCCCGGGAAAATACACATCATCCCAAACGGCTATGATTCCAGTGATTTTGATGGCGTAAAACCCAGGGGCCCCGGAAAGGACTTTGTAATCGGTTATACCGGCACCATTTCGGAACAATATGAACCATGGGGATTTCTCCGGGCTTTCAGCAAATTTCTTAAACATGGAGGGGAAAAGGCGCGGCTTGAAATTACCGGAACTATAGCGCCATCGATTACCAGCTATATTGAAAAACTTGGAATCGGGGCGTCAATTTCGATAAATCCCGCTGTACCTCATAAGGATATACCGGCCATACTCTCCGGGAAAAGCACACTTTTGCTCGTTATTCCTAAGGTAAATCATGCTGAACTTATCCTTACCGGGAAACTCTTTGAATATCTTGCCGCCAGGAGACCTGTCATTTTAATCGGACCTGAAAAAGGTGATGCAGCATCAATAATAGCGGAATGCGAATCAGGTGCCTCATTCAGCTGGGACGATGAAAATGAAATTACAGATCACCTTCAAATGCTTAAAAAACAGCATGATGAAGGTATTAATATCAAAGTGGGCAACAATTACCTGGAAAAATATTCAAGAAGCGCCCAGGCAAAGGAGATCAAAAATATTTTATTCCCGGGGAAGGTATAAACCGGGTACCGGAAGAATTCTGACATTATGCATGAAAGACACACGGATAAGCAGTTATATTTCAACGAACAGGTATTTACCACTGAAAAGTATGTGATCCCGTTTCTCAGGGAGACGATGGCTATTGAAAAAGGTACCAGTGTCCTTGAAATCGGTTGCGGGGAGGGCGGGAACCTTAAGCCGTTCCTGGACCTGGGATGCAATGTTACGGGTATAGATATTTCAGCATCTAAGATCGATAATGCAATTGCATTTTTCCACGATCATCCGGATTCTCATAAGGCAGTATTTATTGCAAAAGACATTTATCTCGCCGAAAACGACCTGAAGGATAAATATGATGTCATTATTATGCGTGACGTCATTGAACATATCCACGACCAGGACAGGTTCATGGGATATGTAAAGCGGTTTATGAAGCCAGGGACCCTTTTCTTCCTTGCTTTTCCGCCATGGTATAATCCATTCGGGGGCCATCAGCAGGTAGCAAAAAACAGGTTGCTAAGTAAACTGCCCTATTTTCATCTTCTGCCAAAAGGCCTTTATCGATTTGTCCTTAAAGCTGGAGGGGAGTCAAAGGAAAAAATAGAAGCGTTCCTGGAAATAAAGGAAACGGGTATCAGCATTGAAAGGTTTGAAATGATACTCAGGAAACATCGTTACCTGGTAGTAAGTAAAAGGGCTTACTTCATCAATCCCAATTATGAGGTAAAATTCGGTTTAAAACCAAGGAAGCAAATGGAGTTAATTACTTCCATCCCATTTTTCAGAAATTTCCTGGTTACTGCATGTTATTACCTGGTAAAAACAGATGAAACCCCGGCTAACAATCGTTGATCTTAAAAACTAATGGGTTACAGGGTCTTATTCATAACGTTCTGGTATCCTTCAAAGGAAAACCCTGTTGATGGGATCTTTATCAGGGAGCATGCAAAGGCCCTGATAAATGAAGGACATAAGCTGGTTATTTTGCATTTCGACATTAAACCGGGTAAATCCATTTTCAGTTTGAAACACGAAATGGATTCTGAAGGTGTTTCCACCCCGGTATACCGTATTAAAATCCGGTCAAAATATTATAAGTGGATTTCACATAATATTCCATTCCTGTATCTTTTGTCTGATAAGGAATTCAGGAAGATCAGGAAAAACAACTTCAACCCTCAGATTATCCATGCCAATGTAATTTTCCCTTCGGGCCTGATTGGTTCATATCTGGGTAAAAGAAATAATGTGCCAGTAGTTTTAACTGAACACTGGTCAGGATTTGAAAGCTTCTGCAAGCACCGGCTATTTGGAAGATCAACAAGGAAAGCGGTACATCATTTCAAATGCATCATGCCCGTCTCTAAATACCTGGGTGATATTATCCGGAAATACACAATAGAAAATCAACAAATTACTGTCGTTCCAAATGTAGTAGACAGTTCCGTTTACACCCTAAAAACAATTCCTTTTGAAAATGATACAATCAGTTTTCTGGCCGTGGCGAATTGGCAGAGCAGGAAAGTTCCTGCAAAAAGACCCGATTTGATGATTGAAGGACTTGCACTCTATGCATCAAATTCATCCAGGAAAGTTATGCTTAGAATAGTTGGTGATGGCAATTTAATTGATCATATGAAATCAGAATGCGAGCTTAGAAATTTAGAGTGCGAATTTTTAGGTTTCCAGGGGAAAAATGCCTTGAACGAACTTTTTCATCAAACGGATTTTTTCATTCACGCTTCTAATTTTGAAACCTTTAGCATTGTAACAGTTGAAGCCTTAATGACCGGTACACCTGTCATCGTTTCCGACCTGCCCGCCCTAAGGGAGCTTGTCAATCAGGAAAACGGCGTTTTAACGGAGAATACGATTGAAAAATGGGCTGAGGCAATCGAAAATGCTGTAAACATGAAATGGGACCCGAATGCTATAGCAGCGTCAGTCAATGCTAAATATAATTTTAAGACTATAGGCCAAAAAATTACTGAAGTATATAACAATGTGCTATTCATCCAATAATGATTAAATTTGGATTCTTTCTATTACTTTAAGCGTTCCGCATGAATTTAAAAGAAAAGCTCAATCAGGTTCCCCTGGTTAAAAACTGGAAACGAATTCTAATCAAGAAAAATTTCAGGGGATCCTTGCAATACTGGGAAGACAGGTATCAGTCGAAAGGCAATTCCGGCACTGGATCATATTCACATTTAGCTGAATACAAAGCAGAAGTCCTGAATGATTTTGTATCTTCAAATAACATAAAAAGGGTTATCGAATTCGGATGTGGCGACGGCAACCAGCTTACCCTCGCGAAATACCCGGAATACCTCGGCCTGGATGTATCTCCTACGGCAATAAAATTGTGTTGCGACCTATTCCGGGATGATCATTCAAAGGGCTTTTACCTGTATGATACCCTGGCTTTTCAGGATAACAGCCGGGTATTCCAGGCAGATCTGGTTCTTTCACTTGACGTATTATTCCACCTGGTAGAACAGGAAATTTTCGAGACCTACATCAGGCATTTATTTAATGCATCAAATAATTACGTTATTATTTACGCTTCTGACTTTGACCAGGAAGGCGACGCAGTTTATCAGCATGATAAAAGAAGAAAATTTACAACTTATGTTGAAAAAAATATCCCGGGCTGGAAATTGGATGAGGTAGTGAAAAATAAATACCCGGTTGATAAATTTAAAGAAAGAGGCTCATTATCTGATTTCTATATCTATGTTAGTATGAGGTAACTATTGTCTGAACAGAATATGGCATTATCTTACTCAAATCATTGATTGAAAATAAATGAATAAATTATTAAGTTTCAAACAACTCGTGTTTATCGGTATATTTTTTTCTGGGAATTTACTGATAAATGCACAGGAAGTCATTTCAAGCGATGGTACTTTTTTTGACCAGGGTAACGGATCATTAAGCAGTACCGTTGGTGAATTAACTACCGAAACGTTTTCTGATAGTTCAGGTATCTTAACACAGGGTTTCCAGCAGAGTAAATTTCTTGTGTTTTTTATAAGTGAATCCTTTCAGCCTGGATTGGTAGTAAAAGTATATCCAAATCCGGCAGCATTTAGTGTTTCTGTTAATGTTCAAAATGAACGGCCTGGTAATTTCTATGTAAAGTTGTATGATATCGCTGGTAAGATACTACTGAATGATAAATTACTGCTGCCTGATACTGAAATAAAATTATCTCATCTCCCAAATGCCACCTATTTCCTTAAAATATATTCTGACCAGGATGAAATCAAATCATTTAAAATCATCAAACAATAAGGCACTACATGATGAATAAAGAATTTGTTTTGGCGACCACCTTTGTCCTGATAATGACAATGACATTATCAGGACAAGTACCAGGCAGCTTTAAGTATCAAACCATCGTACGGAATTCCAGCGGTGAAATCCTGGCAAATCAGCAGCAAAATTTTGTGATGTCGATTTTACAGGGTGGCACAAACGGAAACGTTGTATGCAGTGAATCGTTCACTGCGGTTACTAATAATTTCGGTCTCGTAAATCTTGAAATTGGCAGCCAGGAGGTAGATGCATTCGATACAATTGACTGGTCTGCCGGGCCTTATTTTCTCAGGGTCGAACTTAATGGAACTGTGATGGGCACTTCACAGCTTTTATCAGTACCCTATGCTTTATATTCTGAAAAGGCTGGTAATGCAGGTCCGTGGCAAACAAAAGAGGAAAATATTTATTACAATAATGGCAGTATTGGAATCGGCAACAGTACCCCGGATAGTTCAGCCCTACTGGATGTTTCATCAAGTAATAAGGGCTTCCTGCTTCCCCGCATGACAAGTGACCAGATTGTTGAAATATCAAATCCTGCAAATGGCTTATTAGTTTATTGTACCAGCAATAATAAATTGTATGTATTCTTAGAAGAGCCAGGCTATTGGAAAGAAGTATCATATGGATCAGGATATATTTTACCGCCAAACCATTGTGAAAGTAATATTACAGTGGATCATGCAGCAGGAGATGTTGCACCTGTTTCCAAAACAACAACATACAACATTGTAACTCTTATTCCCGGAGAACCAACTAAGTGCTGGATTATAAGCAACCTGGGTTCAGATCACATGGCAGTTGCTATGGATGATGATTCGGAGGCATCAGCCGGCTGGTACTGGCAATTCAATACCAGGCAAGGCTATATGCATGATGGAATCTACAGAATACCTAATACAGTATGGGTAAGTAGTTTAAATGAAGATACTGATTGGTTACCAGCAAATGATCCGTGCGTAATCGAGCTCGGAAATGGCTGGAGGGTGCCAACTCAGTCTGAATGGTTTAATATCGATGCAGCTGGTAATTGGAGCGATTGGAACGGCCCCTGGAATTCGTTGTTGAAGTTACATGCCGGCGGATTTTTAAATTACCCGGATGCTGAATTACGAAACCGTGGAGTCAGCGGATCGCATTGGAGCAGTAACCAGGCAAATAACACTCATGGATATCATTTTGATTTCCGCAATATAAATTCAGGTGTATACAGTAATACAAAAGCTTTTGGACTTTCAATCCGTTGCATTAAAGACTGAAAATACCTGAAATGGGCATAATCAAACGACAAGCCTATTCAGGCACAGTATTAAGTTATCTCGGGGTAATTATCGGCTACATTACCACTGCGGAGCTGTTCCCCGATTACCTTTCTACTGCTGAAATCGGCCTGCTGGGCGTATTTCTTTCCTATGCATATATCTTCGCCCAGTTAGCAAGCCTGGGTATTAACAGGATTATCATCGTCTTCTTCCCTTATTTCCGTGACCGTGAAAGGAATCACCACGGCTTTTTCCCGTTGATGGTCATGATTGCGGTTATTGGCCTGGTAATTTCACTAACAGTGGTCCTCTTACTGAAGAATACACTGATCAGCAATTCAAACGACGATTCAACCCTTTTCTCCGAGTATTTCAATTATCTGTTCCCGCTGATCATCGCTACACTTCTGTTCCAGGTGATGGATTCTTTCAACACCACGCTTTTTAATGCGATAAGGGGCATTTTCCTTAAAGAATTCTTCCAGCGGCTCCTGATAATGATCACCATCATTCTCCTCATCTTAAAATGGGTTGATTTCGACCGGTTCATCATGCTCTGGGTGATTGCCGTAGCGATCCCGGGTATTGTCCTGATGTACTATGTCGTTAAAAATAAGGAGTTCAGGTTTAAACCGGTCTACAGCCCGCTGATCCATGAGAAATCCCGCATGATGGCTGATATCGGTCTGAACGGGATCTTTATCGGATTCTCCGGCATGGTCATTCTGTACGTCGACAGGATCATGGTGGAACGCCTTATGGGACTGGGATCAACCGGAATTTATACCACGATGTCGTATTTCGCGACACTGATCGCGATTCCTTCCCGTGCCCTCCTGAAAATATCGGACCCTGTTATAGCCCAATCCTGGAAAGACAATAATATTGCCGGCATCCAGGATAATTATTACCGTAGCAGCCTGAACCAGTTCCTGATCGGGAGCCTGCTGATGATCGGCATTTGGGGAAATATCGGGAATATAGTGCGTATGCTCCCTCCTGCTTTTGAAGAAGGCAGACTGATCGTCCTTTTCGTAGGCCTTGCTTTTCTTACTGATATGCTCACAGGAACAGCAACATTTATCCTGGCAAATTCGAAATATTTCAAATACCAGACCTATTATATCCTGCTGCTGCTCGTGCTGATCGTCTTCATGAATTACCTGCTGATCCCGGTATGGGGACTTGCCGGTGCTGCAGTAGCTACCCTGCTTTCCAAACTGGTCACAAATTTCATCCGCTTCCTGATTTTATACCGGAAATTTGGCCTGCAGCCTTATAATTATAAATTCGCCCTGATCCTGCTGGTCGCCATTACTTCGTACCTCGCCCAGTATTTTATACCGGAATTTAGTAATCTCTACTTCGACATTATTGTCAGGAGCAGCATAATGAGTATCGTCTTTATCGGGCTTTCCCTCGGGCTGAAGACATCGCCTGAAGTCAATGAAAGGATCATGTCACTGAAGAAGAAATTATTCAGGTAAGCCAACCCTGATATCCTGTATCAATTTCTTTGCAAAAGCTGCATCCTTCAGGTTGACAAGAGCGGGATCATTTTTCATCGTTAAATAGTGCAGGACAAGCACCTTATTAAAAACAAGCCGGTCGATTTGCTGATCAAATGGAGCTGTACTCTTCTTACGTACAATCCCCAGGCCAAAATCGGAGTTTATTACGCAGACGTCAAGTAAATCGCTGTGTTTTTCCTTAAGGTAAACGATCGTTTTCCACACATCCCCGCACCAGGCGTTTTTAAAGGCGTCCTTGAGGATAGATCTGGCTTCACCGATATTGAGTGCAGGAGTAGCAGCCAATTCATCAGGCGGGTAACAGTCGTGCATAACAATAATTCCGCCCGGATTCAGGTATTTTAATACATTCAGCACATCTTTAAGTGACTGTTCAAAAGTATGCAGACCATCTACCAGTGAAATATCAACAGCTCCCAAATTCTTGAGAAACCCCTTTTTCTGATCAAAGAAATCATCGCTGGTGAGCTTGAAATAGTGGCTCCTGAAATTTATGGGATTTTTGAAATACCATTTGATTGCCTGGCGCAAAGGGATCTGGAAGTCAGGATCCACAGCAAGCTTATGCCTGCTGTGGACCGGGAAAAATGACTCGCCTTTGTTTGTACCGATCTCGAGGTAAACCCTGAATTTATACTTCCTTATTAATTCAGAGATCAATTTTATCCTGTTCATAAGTAAGTTGTTAATCCTGTGAAAGTTACACCGGTTCGGAAATTATTAAGAATCCGCTATTTTGAAACAAACTTAAAATTCTTTCCGGGGTAATAAGCAGAGTTGCCAAGCTTTTCTTCAATGCGGAGTAACTGGTTGTACTTCGCGATCCTGTCGGTGCGGCTGGCTGAACCGGTTTTGATCATGCCGGTGTTGAGGGCAACTGCCAGGTCGGCAATGGTCGTATCCTCAGTTTCGCCTGAACGATGACTTATTACGGCAGTGTAAGCATTGGTGTAAGCCATATTC
>CAYJNJ010000107.1:0-13438 GCA_964371595.1 uncultured Bacteroidales bacterium
AATTCCTGCTATGTTTGTGTTTGCTACAGATAAGGGTGCATTAGGATTTGTAGTTTTTATGCCAACATTCCCGGCGGTGTTAATGTAAAAGACATTAGCTGCGCTGTTAGGCTCGATTGTAAAGACATCCAGTCCGTTGGCATGGTCACGGATTTTAAAGCCCCCCGAAGTTGTCGCTTTAAATTTCCAGTCGGCTCCGCTGAGATTATCAATCATTTCAAAAGCTGCACCCCCGGTACCGCCGGCATTCTGTATCCTGATACTCGGTGAGACCATATTTTTCGAAACATGCAGAAGGTATCCAGGAGTATTTGTTCCAATGCCTACATTCCCGGTGTTGCTATTATAAATATGTGTCCCGTTAAAGCTCCACTGTGCTTCTGAGATGCCTGCCATTAATAGCAGGGAGAAGGAAAGAATAATTATTTTTTTCATGATAGACTAATATTAAATTGTTAATACTTTATTTGCGAACTAAGGTTTCTTCAGCCGGTTTATCAGGATCAGGCAGGGTTGAAGGGTGTATTCCAACCATCAAATGACCATTTTCATAGAACAGGCCTTCACCATTTGATTGTGTGTCAGAGTCATTGTGCAATCCCCTGGCAAGCTTTTGGGTATAATCGCTTTCGATCACTTCCCGAGGCAGGTCGGGACGCTCATACCCGGCGCGTTTTCCTATTGCAATGTAGGAAATGGTAACAGAACTCTTCCCTTCATTATTTTCCGCTACCCTAAATCCTTTTGTGGAAACTCCCGAAAGGTAAACACCGTTAGAATTGCCGTTTGGTGTAACCGTAACGACAATGGGTGTTTCGCCAGATACAGCAGATGCGAAAGCCGGATCAAAATCTATATTGGCCTGGCCGTTCGAAAGGGTAGCATACCCGCTGGTTTGAATGGTAACATCAGTTGATACATTTGTGTACAGGACAGTATTGGTTCCTGATTTATTTTGCTGAAGGTGTATATCCAGGTCATTTTTGAAAACTGCTCCATTTGAGAACATTGCATAGTTTTCACCTTCCACGTAAACTCCATAGACCTTCCCATGGATATCGGCTCCCATCAGGTCACCCCATGCACCTAAGCCAATCCCTGTCTTTGCCGGGCTGCTTTTGCCCCCGCCAAAATTCCAACTGGTGAAATAGCCGCCATACCCTGAGCCACCGCTGTCTTTATAGCCAAGAGACCCCCAATAGGATCCAAAATTTTGGGCTCCAAGGACCCCTCCACAACGGGTATAATCATTATAATTGAATCCGGATGTGCTGAATGAGTATTCATCCCCCCAGAAGGAATAGCCCATGATAGCACTGTTACTAGTGTTATATGTATAACCGGTGCCGTTATTTGCAATACTGGATCTGTAGCCATATAGGGCTGACTGACCGTCACCATTTGCTGGCAACTCCTGATGATAGAAATAAAAAGGAGTAACAGGGTTGTATCCCAAATAACCCAGCCCATAACTATCATAATTAACCTGCAATCTTGAGGTCGGCACAATGGTGCCAATGCCAACATTCCCAGCGGCGTTAATGTAAAGTGCATTGGCAGAACTATTGGGTTCAATCACGAACACATCCAATCCGTTAACATGGTCACGGATTTTAAAGCCCCCGGCATTGGTGGCTTTGAATTTCCAGTCCGCCCCGCTGAGATTATCTATCATTTCAAAAGCTGCACCCCCGGTACCGCCGGCATTCTGTATCCTTATGCTCGGTGAGACCATATTTTTCGAAACATGCAGCAGGTATCCCGGAGTATTTGTTCCAATCCCGACATTTCCGGTATTTGTGTTATTAATGTTCGTGCCGTTAAAGTCCCATTGGGCTTCTGAGATGCCTGCCAGTAAAAGCAGGGAGATGGAAAGAATAATAATTTTTTTCATGCCACAGGATTATGGTTGTTCGATGAAATGCGTGAATAAAATTGGCAGAAGACTTGTTTGAGGTGAAACAAATCAAAGTGGGTAAAGTTTTAATCAAGCTACGATTAAATTAATTTTTAACTTTCCATAAAGAAGCATGTACCTTACAAGCAGAAAAGAAGGATTGATCGGTAAATCTATCTTATTATCAATTTATTGGCTACCCTGTTTCCATGTTCATCGCTTATCCTGATAATATAAAAACCATCAGGAAAATCAGAGATATCGATTTGCAGAGGCTTTGAGTCCGATTGTATTTCAAGTAATACCCGGCCTTGCAGGTTAACCAGCTGTAGTGAGGAGTATTTTCCCAGGCCTGGATTTACAGTCACTTTTTCAGTTGCAGGATTTGGGAAAATGAAAATACCTTTATCTAATTCCATTTCACGGACAGAAACCGTCACATCGTCAAGTCTTGCAACCATAATATCTTCATATCCTGCCGAAATAATTGTAAAAGGAGTCCCGGGAAAAGCACATTCACTGAGATAAAATCCGGTTATATAAACATTATTTAAAGTGTCGGCTATAACGCCTTCAGCACCTTCGTAATAAAATCCACCGGCATAGTTGGCCCAAACCAGGTCCCCGGAATCATCGTAATCTGTGACAAAAATTGCATGCAAAGCAGTAATAGTTACCATATCAGCACCTTGTCCAAAAAAAGCAGGACCAGCTGAATAATCTCCTGTAATATAATAATGTCCGGAATTATAATCAGCATCCTGGAAATTCAGGCCTCCTGCCGTGGCATGCCCGGCATTGATGGCCCAATCGGCGTTGCCGCTGGTATCATACTGCACCAGGTACATTTCACCATAACCCGCAGATGATGGCGCCTCAAGTGTGATCGTATCGGGCAGGATTCCGAATGAAGCGCTGGCCATGTACCTCCCACTCATCACTAATTTACCTCCTCCTTTAAAATCAAGTGTTAACGGATAATCGAACGATGCAGTATTTCCTGCAGTAAATGCCCACTGATATAACCCGACAATTGGCTCATATCTTGCAATAAATCCCTGGTCGTAAAACGGATCTTCTTCAATATCTACGGTATCGACCGGCAGTCCGAAGGTGGGCTTACCATTATACTTACCGGAAAGATAAATATTGCCCTCCGGGTCTGTAGTAACATCCTGGGGCTCAATAACAGCAGTACATGAGGCAGCATTCCGGTAAAAAAGCAAAGTTCCGGCTGTGTCATATTTTGCCAGGAAAATATCAAACAGATGATATGGATACAAGGTGTCGATAGTAGAATTAAAGTATACCGTACTCCATAATTTCCCGCTGAGAATAATATTATCTGACTCATCCAGGGTTGAAACTGGTATATCACTCTCAGTACTTCCGATATGTTCAGCCCATATAAAATTTGCTTCGGGATCATATTTTGCGAGGAAAATATCCTGGTTACCCTTTGAAATAAAGGAAGTAAATTCATCAAAGGTGATATCCCCTCCTCCCCCTGTTGAAGAATAAACACCGAAGGTGCCTGCAATATAAATATTACCGGCATCATCTTCATAAACCGCATCGGCTGTTGCAAATGTCGCTGAACTTGCCACTGACTTTACCCATAGTAATGAACCTGCAGTAGTGTATTTTGCAATAAACAAATCAACGGAGAGTGCGGACGTTAGTATCGTTGTATCAAAAGTGGCACTTTCAATAAAATATCCGGAAACAATCAGGTTTCCGTCAGCGGTATAAGTGACGGCCTGGCCCCGGTCATAGTTTATTCCACCTGCACTGCTTGCCCATTCCCAGTCGGGAGATTGGGCAATAGACACATCAGAACAAATTAACAATAAGCCTGTGAGGGTTAAAAATAATAACCCACCGGCATATTTGGTGAAGTCTTTCATGGTTCCCTTTTTTTTATAAAACAAAGGGCGATAAAAAAAGTTTAGTTTCTTGGCGGGAAAGTAACTGGAAATGAAAATTTTGATAGTCTGAACCGAATAAGATGCCCGAATTCAACATTCAACATTCAACATTATTTTAAAGCCATTTCCTCCTCCGGAAATAGAACAGCATGGCAATCGAAACAAGCGCCATGATGCCGATGATAATGAGAAATGAGCGGGGATCGCTCTGGAACGGAAGGCCGATATTCATCCCGTAAAAACCGGTTATAACCGTGAGGGGAAGCATGATCGCGCTGAAAAAGGTCAGCGTCTTCATGATATCGTTGATGCGGTTGGTCTGAAGCGAGTCGAACGTTTTTGAAAGGCCCTCGATCAGCTCCTGGTAATCCTCGGCCATATCCCACATTTTCTGGTTATAGTCGAGGATATTTCCCCAGTAATCTTCCATGTTCTCGGCAAAACCTGCTATCTGGCCCGATTCAAACTTATGGAACAGGGGAAGCTGGGGTTTAAAAATAGTATTGATAAGGATGATATTCTTACGGGTAATTGAGATCTGCATAATGGTTTTCTGGGCACGGATGCTGAAAAGGTCCTCATTTATACGGTCAAGCTCCAGTCCCAGCCTCCGCATCAGGTTCAGCGAGGAGTTCATCAGTTTCTCCAGGATGCGGTACAGCATGGTATCCGAAGTACCTATCTCGATCTCCTCTTTATTGCCGATCCTTTTCCGTGTGTCTTCAAACATCTCGGAAACAACCCATTTGTTCTGGTCGATGCTGATTACATAATCTTCACCCCAGAAAAATTTAACTTCTTTAATGGTGAGGAAGCGGTTGTGAATATCAAAACTGGGGAAATGAAGGATGATGAAATAATAATCATCATAAATATCGATCTTGGGACGTTGGTTGGTACTTCGGCAGTCTTCTATATCCAGCGGGTGGAAGTGGAAATTCTCCTTGAGGTACTTCAGGTCTTCTTCAGACGGGCTAACAAAATGGTGCCACCTAAGTGTACCGATTTTTACCGTATCAACCATAACTGCTCCGGTTTAAAAAGATGATAATTATGTGAAAGTTTCTACATTCCTTTAGGATTTAGAATCTGGGTGCAAAGATACTTTTTTATCTGACAATAAATTTACCTGATGAAATTACCGCCCTGTTACAGGCCATTGCATAGAAATATATCCCGGTGCCCCATGAAGAAATATCCATGTTGATACTTCCGGCTTTGTCAGCCACCGTCTTTTCAAGAATTTTCCGCCCGTTCGCATCAAAAAACATAAGCAAACCGTTTTCTGCCGACAAATCTTCGAGGGAATAATTAATGGTGATATTCCCGGAGGCCGGATTGGGTTGCACGGACATATATTGAGGAACTCCCCCGTTATCATTATCTTCAATTCCCGTTGCCAGGTCGATAACGGTAACTGTCATATCATCCCAGAAAAATCCGTCGCCAACTACATAGACATCGCTGATCAGCGTAAACCTGATCATGATCTCCTTATCGAGATATGCTTCCAGGTTTATTTCTTCCTTAACCCAGGTGTTTTGTATACCGTCATAAAGTGGTTCGCCTGTAGCCTGGTTTGCATTGCCCGGGTGGGTGTATTTGCCTTCTGCCGGTGTCCAGGTTGACCCGTCATTATCGGAAATAAATACCTGCACATAATCAAATCCTGATTCAATATCCCATTTAGCCCAGTAGCCAAGGCTGGCATAGGCCACATCAATCAGGTCAATGGTTTGGGTAAGCGTGATGCTGTTATTCTCATCGTTCTGGTATTGTCCAAAGGGTGAATCAGCTATGGATGTAGATGGAGAATGGGCCTGGGCCGTCGTAATATTCCATTTGTTCGAATTCCACTTACTGAAGCTCGAAGCACTGTCTTCAAAAATTACCAGCGGCGTGCCGTAAATCTTGGTGATTGTGTCTGAAAAAGTAGCAAGGCCATTATTGACACTAAAAAGGTACTCAACAAGCTCACCGGCCTGGATATCTTCTTTCAGGGTATAGGTGAATGCAGCATTGACGGTTTCCAGGATTTCCATGTTATTATATGCCATAGGGCCGCTAACAGATGAAATTGCATCGCTGAGCGGCTCAATAGAAACGGTATAGGTTGCACCATCTTCCAGGCCAAGCCTTTGTAAATCAAAAAAGAACAATCCGGTTTCCGATTCAATGATTGAAGGCCCCATATCCCGGGCTACGGCGTAAGGTCCTGCCAGAAGGGCGGCCATGATGCTCTGGTGCATATTCTCCTGGCAGAGTGGGATGATCTGTGAAACCGGCGGCCAGAAACCGGCATTTCCATCACCTACTTCCGGTGTATAAGCGAGGGTCATATTCTTGGTATCCTGTTCTCCGTACATCCAGTCGTCGGAACCGCCATTGGTAGGATAAATCGTAGTATAACCGGCACCGAATGTATACCCGTTTTCTGTAGTCATGATATCACCATAAGCATAAAAAATAGCATCATGCTCGGTTGGAGTAGCAGACCAGCCCCAGGGGTAAAGCAATAAGTTACTGTAGGAGTGGTAATTCAAAGCAATCCGAAATTCGTGCTCTTCACAGAAATTTTTCATGGATTGGTTCTCTGGTTCCGAAAAAGCCGATGGGCCACGGTAGGTCTCATCCCATGGATCCGGTGATGAGCCGCTGTTATCATGTCCCCATTCATAGCCGTAATTCCGGTTGATATCCACCCCGTATGAGCCGTCATCATTCTGCCTGCGGTTTTTACGCCACATTCCCCCGCCGCTCGGGTCGTTCAAGATATTAAAAGCATACCCGTCCATATTGACGATCGGGACAAAATAAAGCTCGAAATTGTCAACAATATACTGGACGTCAGGGTCAGTATCATAATTCTCAAGCAAGTAGTACATATAATAAATCAGGTGCTGCATACCGATGCCTTCGCGGGCATGATGCATGCCGGTATAAAGCACTTCGGCCTCATCCTCATCATTATTCGGATTGTCGGAAAGCCTTACCCAGTATAGGTTCCTGCCATTGTGCGTTTCAAAATCCATAGCTTCCCTGGGGGAGACCAGTTCAGGATATTGCGAAGCCATGCTATCCAAATGTTCCATGCACTGGTCGATTGTCAGGAAACCGCCGCATGTGCCCAGTTCAAAGCCTTCCGGGACAGGCCATTCATCGCTCAGATCATATACTGCCCTCTTCACAGCATCGGGATCATTCAAATAAGGCTCGTTCCTTTCGCGGTAAAATGCTGTAACATCGGCGATCAGCACTTCATAATCAAGGTTTGATCCTTTAATTATATCCATTTCAGCGGCAGAAAGCTCACAAATGACATAAACCCCGGCTTTAAAGATACCGTGGTCAAGGGCAACGCCTTGTGCAGCAAGGCCCTGAAGCTGTTCATGATTCGCAAATATCTTGACCCGGGAGTAAGTATCCTGGGCGAAATTGTACAAAAACAGGCACGAGAAGATAGCCAGGAATAAGATTCTTTTCATTTTGGAAGTTTTTTAATCAGGTTGGTATAAGGAACAAAGGGCAAATATATACAATATCGCCTTCATTAAGATGCCTTAAAAAAGGATAATTATTTCCACCTGAACGTCTTCAGCATATGCCGGATATCATCCCGGATAAAACTGATGACCGGTGAAAGGGAATCGTTGTTGGGGGCAACATTAAAATAAAGGGCGCCCCTCAGGAATTTTGAGGAACTGTCGGTCACGAAAAACTGGCAGGAAGAAGCCGCCTGCATACCGTCGATGTAATAAACAAGTCCGTAAACTTTGTCATCAGGGCGGTAGATCAGCGAATCTTCTATGGCGTCAGCTTTTGGGATGTGCTTGACTACGAATGTCCTTGCATCTTCGAGGTATTGTGGCAAGTTTTCATGGACAGGCTTGTAACTGATATGGATACGGCCACTGAACTGCGGAAAATCAACATTAATCCAGTAAGGTTCCGAAGTTGGTCTGTCATCGGGAATTACCCTGGCATAAACAGGATATTCAAATGTGTAGGGAAACGTGGTATCAAATTTCACATATTCTTTTTCCGGGAAATCAATCCGGAAATAGCCCCTGGGTTTGGGGGTATAATCCTCCCTGCAACCGCTGAATGATACTAACAACAATGAAAAGAAGATCAGGGATGGTAAGAGAAACGGCAATTTTGAAGTTTTCATGAAAGGGCAGTTAGTGGCTATTCTTCAAGATCCGGTTCAGGTTCAGGATGTGCCAGTGTTACCTGTACCCTTTTAATTCTTCTTTTATCAGCCGCTTTGACTGTGAATTTAAAGTTGCGATAAAAAACCGTTTCATTAGTTTCCGGCATCTTTTCCATTAATTCAAGAAGCAGGCCGGCAAGGGAATCCGCATCGCCCCTGGCCTGGTCAAAAACATCATCTTCTAAATCAAGGATTTTACAAAGGTCATTCAATGAGGTTTTACCTTCAAACAGATAATTGTAATCATCAATCTTTGAATATTCAAAATCACCGACCGGCTCATCGTGCTCATCGCTGATCTCACCAACAATTTCCTCGATGATATCTTCAAGGGTGACGATCCCGGATGTGCCGCCGTATTCATCCACGACGACTGCCATATGTATTTTTTTCTCCTGGAATTCCTGGAGCAGGTCATTGATCTTCTTGTTTTCCGGCACGAAAAAAGCATCACGAAGCAGCTCGATCCAGTTGAAATCGTCTTCTTTATTAATATGTGGCAATAAGTCTTTGATATACAGGATACCACTGACATGGTCAAAAGAATCCTCGTAAACCGGTATCCTTGAATAACCCGAATTTAAAATCACCGTTAGCAGTTCCCTGAAACTGGAATTCTGATCCACCGCGGTCACGTCCACCCTCGATTTCATAATCTCTTTCACTTCAATATCACCGAACTTCACGATCCCCTGGAGTATCTTTTTTTCGTCTTCAGGGGTGTCGTTCCCGGAAGTAAGTTCAATGGCATCGGATAATTCGCTGAAGGAAACATTATAAGCTTTACGACTCAGCCGTCGATCGATAATACTTGTGGACCTGACAAGTACACTGCTGAGCGGGTAAAATATTTTAACTATAATCTGCATAAATCCGCCGAGAAACCTTGCTAGTTTCAGGCTGTCACGTGTGGCATAGATTTTCGGCATAATTTCCCCGAAAAGGAGGATAAAGGATGTAACCACAACCACCTGGATAAGAAAGGCCAGCCAGTATGAAACCCTTGAAAAATCAATGAGGCTGTTGGTAAGATAAGTTGAGATAATGACGATGGCTACATTGAAGAAATTATTTGTGATCAGGAGCGTTGCCAGCAGCCGCTTCGGCATATCAAGCAGCCTCAGCACCACCCTGTCGGCCTTGTCTTCTTTAAGCCTGAGCTGGTGGAGCTGGTTCGGCCCTAAGGAAAAGTAGGCCACTTCAGCTGCCGATGTCAGCGCTGATCCGATCAGCAGAAGTAAAACCGCAAGAAAGCCAAGGGGCACCCCTGCAGAAAATCCGGCAGCCGGTATTTCAAGCAGGATTGATAACGGATTTAAAAAAGGTTGTGTATCAGAAATATCCAAAATAGATACGGAATTGGTTGACGTGGCAAAGGTAGGAAAAAAGTCTTCAGTCATCAGTCTTCAGTCCTAAGTCGTTATGAAATTCTTGGAAACAAGAGCCGTAATTATATCCGGCATTCGACTTAATACTGAAGACTGATGACTGAAGACTGATGACTTCTAAAACGGAAGGTCATCGCCTGTATCAGCGGTCAGATCTGCGTTCTGCTCATGTGCTTCCTGCGGGGCCGTTTTTTCCTGCTTTTGCGGGCCGTTATATTCGCCACCCTGCTGCTGATCACGCTTGCCGCCGAGCATAACCATATTATCGCCGATAATTTCGGTCGTATACCTTTTGTTACCATCTTTATCGGTCCAGTCACGGGTCCGGATCTTACCTTCAACGTAGATGGTATTACCTTTCTTGAGGAAAGATTCTGCAACTTCTGCCAGTCCGCGCCATAAAACAATATTATGCCACTCGGTCTGGTCAACCTTTTCACCGTTCTTGCCCTTGTAAGTTTCTGTCGTTGCAAGGGAAAAGTTAGCCACCTTTACACCTCCTTCCAGACTCCTGATCTCAGGGTCCTTCCCAAGATTTCCAATCAAAATCACCCTGTTTACACCTGCCATAAGCTTTAAAATTTAATACGTTAATGAATGGTTTAATTATACAAAAATAGCTATTAAAAAAGAGCTTCAATGATTAATCCGGTTTTTTGGAAAAAATACCCGGTCACCAGCCAACTTTTTTAAAATAATTTTCTATCAGCCTGGGAACCGGATACTTATGAATGTCGGAAATCAGCACTTTCTTATACTTAGGAGTATCCCCAAGGTCCGAAAGGACCTTCACATAGATAACCCTAAGCTCCTGGTGTGAAAGAATATGTCGGTCAGTCACGATTTCCGGATTGATTTCGTAATGACTTCCTGAAAATAAGGACTTCCATTTCCCCGTCTTTTCTAATTCATCAAGGTTAATCTCCTCCTCCGATTCAACCATCGGGAAATCATAAAGGTTCTTCCAGATGCCAGTCCCGGTTCTTTTATTTAGCCAGGTATACTTTTCATTATCCTGCCCCCCGGTGATCACCAGGTAATGAAAATACCTCACCCGTAACTGCTTAGCCTTCTTCACAACAGGCAGGTCAATTGTCCGTTGGCTCCGGAAGGCAAAACAATCATGGCTGAGCGGGCATTGTGCACAAAGCGGCTGTTTAGGCTTACAGACCAGGGCACCCAGTTCCATGACCGCCTGGTTGAAACTGCCGGGATCTTCGGGGTCAATATGCCTGTAAAGGAAATCTTTGACCTCTTTCCGCCCCGCAGTCGAATCGACAGGCAGTTCAATGCCCTTGTACCGGGAAATTACCCGCAGCACATTGCCATCCACCACCGGCTGCTTTTCCCCGCTTACTATTGAGGCGATGGCACTGGCAGAATAATCGCCTATCCCTTTCAATTTTTTTAATTCATCGTAAGTAACCGGGAAACTGGAATGGAACTGGTTCACAACCATTTTTGCCGACTCGTGCATGTTCCTGGCACGGGAATAATAGCCCAGCCCCTGCCAGGATTTCATAACGTCCTCTTCTTCAGCCATTGCAAGGGAGTCAACATCAGGGAACCGCTCCAGGAAGTTGTGATAATACGCTAAGCCCTGTCCCACACGGGTTTGCTGAAGGATTACCTCCGAAACCCATATCCGGTAAGGGTCGGAAGTATGCCGCCAGGGAAGATCCCGCATATTTTGCTTATACCACCGTATTATAAGGTAGGAGAAATCCATCTGATGTTGAAACAAATTTATATTGAGCAATTTAGAACTAATTTTTTTTAAATCTGGTGAATCAACGTTAGAAAAAAAATTATCTTTGCAGCCTTAAAAAAAATTAAAGTTAATAATCTAAAACTAATTGAGTTATGACTAAGGCAGAAATCGTTGCTGAAATAGCAAACAAAACAGGGATTGAAAAAGTCGCGGTTCAGGCAAGTGTTGAAGCTTTTATGGAAGCAGTAAAGAACTCGCTGGCTAACGGAGAGAACGTTTACCTGAGAGGATTCGGCAGTTTTACCATCAAGAAAAGGGCTGAGAAGACCGGACGTAATATTTCGAGGAACACGACTATTATCATCCCGGCTCACAATATCCCGGCTTTCAAACCGGCTAAAACCTTTGTTGGCGAAGTTAAAGGCAACGTAAAAGTTAAATAACAATTAAAATCTGCTTAAAATGCCCAGCGGAAAGAAAAGAAAAAGACATAAGATGGCGACACACAAGCGTAAAAAACGCTTGCGGAAGAACAGGCATAAGAAGAAATAATTTCTCGTCCTTTCTGTTCGGTTCACTATATCCTCCAGCACTTGGCTGACAGGATATTATACCATAAAACAACTTCATTGTGGATAGGGAATTAATTATAGATGCGAAGTCAGGAGAAGTTGAAATAGCTTTACTGGAAGACAAAATACTTGTCGAACTTCAAAAAGAAAAAAGCAACCAGGGTTTTCAGGTTGGCGACATATACCTCGGCAAGGTCCACAAGATCATGCCGGGGCTAAATGCCGCATTCGTGGACGTGGGTTACGAGAAAGATGCATTCCTGCATTACCTCGACCTTGGCCCCCAGGTGCGTTCTTTAAGTAAGTATGTAAAGCTTGCACTTTCCGGTAAAGGGGCCAGGATACCCCTCGAGCAGTTCGTTGCGGAAGAAGATATCGAAAAGACAGGGAAGATCACCCAGGTTATAAAAGTCAACCAGCCTGTGCTGGTCCAGATTGAAAAAGAACCTATATCTTCCAAAGGCCCCAGGATTTCTTCCGAGATTTCTTTTGCAGGAAGGTTCCTTGTACTGGTTCCTTTCTCTAACCGGATCAGTGTTTCAACACGGATAAAATCCGTGGAAGAAAGAAACCGGCTCAAACGGCTTATCACCAGCATTAAACCGAAAAATTTCGGGGTTATCATCCGCACCGTTGCCGAAGGCAAAATGGTGGCCGAACTCGATTCCGATCTTAAAAACCTCATTGCAAAATGGCAGGACCTGGTCTCAAAGCTTAATGAGGCCAAACCGCCGTTTAAGGTACTCAGTGAGCTCGACAGGACTTCGGTGATCCTCCGCGACGTGCTCAATGAGTCTTTCAATTCCATCACTGTTAACGACCAGGCCCTTTACGACGAAATAAGGAATTATATCGGCAAGATCGCCCCGAAAAAGGTCGACATTGTAAAAATGTACAGGGGAAGGGTGCCGATCTATGAGTTTTTCGGCATCGATAAACAGATCAAAAACGCTTTCGGCAAAACCGTAAGTATTAAAACCGGCATTTATCTTATCGTCGAGCATACCGAGGCCATGCACGTCATCGACGTGAACAGCGGCCACCGCTCTCGTAAGGAAAACAGCCAGGAAGAAAATGCCTTATCGGTCAATATCGATGCAGCTGTAGAAATTGCCCGGCAGCTTCGTCTGCGGGATATGGGCGGGATCATCGTGATCGATTTCATCGACATGCACGAATCGCGTAACCGCCGTGCGCTCTACCAGAAGCTGAAGGATGAAATGGCAAAAGACCATGCAAAGCATACCATCCTTCCGCCGAGCAAATTCGGGCTGGTACAGATCACCCGCCAGAGGGTTCGTCCGGAAAATGAGATCGAAGTACTCGAAGAGTGCCCCACCTGCCGTGGTTCGGGCAAGATCAGGTCAAGCTCCCTGCTTACCGACGAAATTGAAGGTAATATCAGGACCTTGCTGACAGAGCAGAACGAGTCGTATGTCAGACTGACCCTTCATCCGTTCATATACGCCTACCTCACAAAAGGCTTCCCTTCAAGGCAATTGAAATGGTATTTCAAATATAAGAAATGGATCAGGCTGGAATCAGTCACTTCGCACCATCTTCTTGAATATCATTTCTTTAATAAGATTGAGGACGAGATCAAAATGAACGGTGAAGCGCCGCGTATGATGCTCGACAGCCAGCCGGTGGAGCCGGAGGAGTAACGGGTTCCAGATTCCAAATTCCAAATTCCAAATTCCAAATTCCAAATTCCAAATTCCAAATTCCA
>CAYJNJ010000108.1:0-13379 GCA_964371595.1 uncultured Bacteroidales bacterium
GATCCAGTCCGCTTTAACCCAACCTTTGGCGATGCCTTTCGCCAGAGGTTTTTTATTTACTATATGGCCTATTACGTCTATATCCTTCAAAGCCAGGTTGATGACTCTTATTATATTGGCTATACCAAAGATCTTAATAAAAGATTATTTAAACATAACCAGGCTAAATCAGGTTAAACATCAAGAAAGATTCCCTGGATTATTGTGTATTCGGAGTTTTTTCAAGAAAAATCTGACGCTATAAAAAGAGAGCGATTCCTCAAGAATCAGAAAAGTAAAGCGTTCCTCTCCCGATTGGTTGGTTAGAATGCCTGTCCCGAGTACTCGGGATCCAGTCCGCTTTAACCCAACCTTTGGCGATGCCTTTCGCCAGAGGTTTTTTAATAAAAAAAGGCCCCTGTTTCCAGCGGCCTTTTTATGATAAAATATTCTGAAGATCAACTAATAAACGATGATTTTCTTCCTGACAACAATTCCTTCTTCGTTAGTTACCCCAAGGACATACACCCCGGCCGGTAACGTGGAAATATCAATTGAATTGCCTGAGAAACGGGTGAGCGACAACACCTTTGAACCATTGGATGAAAATAACTCAATTGTTGCGTCTTTCAGTCCGTTGACATTTAACGTACCTGTTACCGGGTTCGGATATACCTGTACCAGAGGAATTGTTTTATCATCTACTCCTGTGTATACTGTGTAATGGATCAGGTATCTCTTGCTTTCATAAAGATCTTCAGCAAAGACATCTATAATTGCAGTCCCCGGCAACTCAAAGGCAAGATTGACAACTGCCATTGCATTTTCGTCCATGGTTGAGGCTTCTAAGTATGGCTCAAAGATGGTCCCTTCCGGCAGGACTACATCATATTCGTAATCATCCGGATCGAAGCCTTCAAGCGGTACGCCATCAAGATAGATCATGTCCAGCCTGGCCTCAGGTGAATATGATGCATTCTGTTCGCCATAAGCCGATTGCAGCATTTCCTTTGATGATTGGTTCTGGACCAGGACAGCCACGAGAAGGTCATCATACTGTTCGACATTGGTATTGGCAAGGTCGACATTATACTGCAGCTGAACCGGGGTGGCATATTGCAGATTAACGTTGGCGCCATTGGCATCAGGGATCATATCCATCATTACATGGTGAAATGAAGTCTCGCCATTTGAACCGATATTTCCCGTCGTCACTTTCTCAATAACGATATTATGCACCCTTACATTTCCGATATTATCCCAGGGGAGTATATTCGTTGTGATGTGGATGGTAGTGCCTGTAATGGTAAAGCTGGAAGCAATCTCGATATAAGAAGTAAGCCCAAGGCCCTGGTTATAAGATGTATTTACTGCGCCCATATCCGTATTGATCCGGGTACCGTTGTAAAACAGGTCGGGGACATAAGAAACACCGTAGTACCCCCTTCGTGTGCCGCCTTCGAGTGTGTAATACGGATCGCCGGAACCCGGCCAGTTCATCTGGTATTTGACCAGCATAATATCCGGATGGCTCTGGCACCAGGGAACAAAGCCAGAGTTAAAGGACGCGCATGGTCCGCAGGTCGAGCTTGTGAATTCCTCAAACGTAACCTTCCGGGGTAAAATATTTGCAATGTATGTGATGCTTTTAGTGGCCGTGTCGTTGGCAGGAAAATCATCAGTAAGTCCATTTACGCTATTCAGCCACATATTGATATTATATGTGCCGAAAGGCTGAACCCACATCTGGTCAAAAGAAAATTCCATGGATTCGAAAAGGTCAAGGTTCAGTCCGGAAAAGGAAGTATCATACACAATGCCGTTATAGGCCTGGTATGATACACTGAAATCGGTAACAGGGGTACTTCCGACATTCTGGAAGACACCGCCGACCTCCTGGGGAGAAGTTATGGTCCCGGGAATGGTAATGCTCGACAGTTTGCCGTCAAGATTCAGCGGAACGAGTAAAAGGATATCATCCAGGTACCAGCTGTTCATATTACCAACTGCGCCGCTAACAAAGAAGGACAACTGGAAGTATGGCTTGTTCATATCGCTGTTGCTGATAGTAACCTGGATCTCCTCCGGACCGGTATCTGCAGATGGTGTCATTGACCAGACAGTGTTCCATGATGCGGAGGATTTAGTAGCAACCCCGATGGTTGGTGAAGGCGCATTTTTATGGTCATAATAATGCTTGAAAAGTAACGTAACTGAATTGATGCCGGTCATATTAATAACCGGGGACATAATCCTCAGCGTGCCATTATAGGCAAAGCCGTCGATCTTACATTCCGGGGCGACCCCACCTGCATTATCGGAAGAAGCGCTTGAGAATTGCTGGGCAAATGCGAAAATAGTCCAGCCTGGAGGAGGCATTTCACCGCTGCTGAAATCCTCGGAAAGATAAGTCTGCCCAAAGACCCCCATCGTGAGGAGCAAAGCGGATAAGATACTGTAAATCTTTTTCATAGAGGTTAATATTTAGGTTGAATAATTAGGTTCAGTCCAGGTACAAAAGTATTTCTTTTCTTGTATTAATTATAAAAAAAAAGCCCTCCGCCTGAAGGCAGAGGGCTTGATCAATTCAATGTCAATTATGGAGGCTTAAACTACTTTCTGAAACGTAAAACTGCAAATCCGATGATCAGCATAATGCCGATTACAAGGGCCCAGTTCGACAGGGGGACATTTTCTCCCTCTACCCAGGTTTTTTGCAGGATATTGGAACATTCTACCTGCCCACTGCTATTGGTAAAGCAAGCTTCAATCAGGTCAACGCCCGGGCCGCCGTCTCCGGTATATGTAAAGAAAGCGTGTCCGTCGATATCGGTGAGTTCTGAATAAGTGTCACCGGCATTAGGTCCTGAAGTTACCGTGAAAGTAACCATTGTTCCAACAACGGGGGCGCCTAAATCATCCTGGACATGAGCCTGGACGGTATGATTGGTTCCAACCGGGTTGACATCAGTTTCCTGCGTTAACAGGATACTTTCACCGATTTGGGCAGAACCGGAAATTTCGAAATAAGCCAGGAACACATTGTCATCGTTTGAGGGATTTGATGTATTCACCAGGATATTAAGTGTGGCATTGGTAATGAAAGGAAGAAGGCTGTATAACTCATCATCGCTGAAATGGTTAACGGGTAAAGCAAAAGGATCTGCCGGATTGGTGATGGCATCGCCGAGACCGCCAACGGTGATCAGGTTACCGTTAGTCGGGCCGTCAACTGCATCATCGGCACCACCGGCTGAAGTAGTCAGACGGGAGCCGTTCACATCGATAATAGAATACTGTGAAGAACCCTGGAAACCGAATTCAATTCCTAAACCCATATTTAATAAAGCGCCTGGTGCAATGGGGTCAATAGGTTCAGAAAGTGTGATAGCAAAATTGTCGCCGGTAGAGCTAAGGCCGCCGAACATAATGACAATGGTCTTCGGATCAGCGGAGGCGTCATTGAATATCACAAGTAAGCCTACACCGTCAATACCGGCTGTGTTACACTCAGTCACTGCAAGAGGAGTGATCCCCACTCCGGCAGCATTAAGGATAGGTGCGACAATAGCTGTCACATCAGCGTAATAATTCAGGGATCCGGCAGTGTTTATTGATGAACCGTCCCAGGTTATCGGGCTGGCTGCCAGTGTAATACAACCATTGGCAATCGGAGTGGTTGTCCACATCGGGACACCGAGTAAAAATGCCTTATGAACTGTTGCCCCGGCACTAGGCTTGTTTGCATCAACACTGAATGCAGATAAAGGATTACCACCTGCTCCGTCAGCAGAAAGGACATAATTTCCTACAACCGAATATAATGGGACAAGGCCATTGGCGGTGATGCTACGTGGTTCACCTCCACCAACACTCTCTGCAGTACCTGGTTCAACCTGGGCATTAGCCATAAATGAACCAAAGATCATGGCAAACAAAAGAAACAAAACATTTTTCATGATAAATAAATTTTAGTGATATAGATTAATTGATATATGTACGTTTTGCAATATTAATACAGATTGATCTTGATGTCAAGAATAAAGTTGTACGAATAAGCGCCAAAACCATTATTCGTACATTATAATTTTATTACTACACTTTTTCATACATTTGATCAGTCCTAATATCATAGCTATGAAAAAGATCTATTTGTTATCGTTCTTACTGTTATTCAGTCATTTATCTAAGGCATCACAGATGTTCATCTTACCTTCAGGATCACTTGAAGTTATCAAGGAGGCATTCTTATCAAAAGAATTCACCATCCACTTTTATAATGATAATTTTATTATTGGAACAACTAATGAATCCATCCCGGCAGGTTCAGTCATGATTGATGAAAAAGCATGGGAGAAATCTGATAATCAATATTTTATTCTGTATTTTGATCCTGAAAATGACGAACCCTATATTGAAACTGTTAAAAAAAACGCCCTTATCCTTCACCGGGAAGCTGATTTCCTGATCGTCACAACGGGTGAAACAGGGGCAAAGCAACTTTATCCTGCCATACATGGCGGCCTGATCCGGATCAGCCCCGGTGCCGCAACCTTCCCTCCAAAAAGCCTGAATTACACTCCCGGCTCGCTAAGTGCCAGGGATGATATATTTGAAATGATCGCCCAGGTAAGTTCAGATACTCTGGAACAGGTCGTCCAGCACCTGCAGGATTTCGGCACAAGGAATGCTTACAAAACAGGCGGTATACAGGCCCAGAACTGGATCCTTGGCAAATTTGAATCCTACGGTCTTGATGTGGAATTACATGATTTTACTATGCCCGGTGGCGCAGCCAGCGATAATGTCATAGCAACCATGACCGGCACACTGTACCCTGATGAGTATGTCATCCTCGGGGCGCATTACGATTCCTATACCGGGGGAAATAACGAGCCCGGCGCCGATGACAATGCAACCGGCACTGCGGGGATCCTGGAAGCCGCCCGGATCCTGAGCCAGTACCAGTTCGACCGGTCGATAATCTTTGCCACCTGGAGCGGCGAAGAGTACGGCCTGTACGGAAGCGCTGCCTGGGCATCAGAAGCTGCCGACAATGGCATGAATATACTCGGTTACTTTAATATCGATATGGCAGGGTACCTTGAGCCTGGAAATGAAATCCATACTGATATAATTGCACCTGCTTCCGCCAGTGAGCTCCGCCAGTTTTATAAAGATGTCTGCGCAATTTATCTCCCTGATTTTCTAACATTCAATGGTGCCCTTTCGGGTGGTGACAGTGACCATACCTCATTCAACAATAATGGATTCCAGGGTATATTCCCTTTTGAAGATTCGCAGGATTACAGCCCTTATATCCATACAGCCAATGATATTATCGGGCCCAGCGTGAATAATTTCGAGCAGCACATGACATTTGTCCAGGCGATCATTGCCAATGTGGTTACTATGTCCGGAGAGCTTGCCCGTCCTGAAAACCTTGTTGCCCAGGCAGGCGACAGGGAAGTTAGCCTGGTTTGGGATCCCGTGGAAGGAACAGAGTTCTATAACATTTACCGTAATTTGGAACCGGAACCTCTGACCACCGTCATTTCACCGGAATATACCGACACTGAAGTGGAAAACGGGACCTCCTACACCTATTATGTGACGGCAGTTTTCCAGGATAGCGGAGAAGAATCGGGCCCGTCGAATTCAGTTACCGTGATCCCGATGCCGCCAATTTCATTGCCCTTCTTTGATGATTTTGAAACCGGCGCCCCTTACTGGACAAAAGATAATACCTGGGGATTGCAGGACGAGATTTCTTATTCCCCTTCCTATTCGCTTACGGAAAGCCCTGAAGGTGACTATGCCGCAAACCTGGATATTTCGACAACCCTTAGTGCTCTTAATTTTACAGGTGCTGTATCTGCAACCCTCAGTTTCTGGACACGTTATAACCTGGAATTGAACTATGATTACACTTACCTGGAAGTTTCAACGAACGGTACCGATTGGGAGGAGATCGACAATTTCAATGGCTCGATGAATACCTGGGTCCAGCGGGCTTATAACCTGGATGATTACCTCGACGAAACCAATGTGCTGATCAGGTTCCGTTTTGTAAGCGATGAATATGTGGAAGAGGACGGAATGTACATTGATGACCTGGAAGTGATGGTCACCGGGATTGGAATCGATGATGAAAACGGATCCATAGGTAAAACAGCATTTGAATTCCGCCCTAACCCGGCCAGGGAAATGACCAATGTCGATATTTACCTTGAAAGCAAAGGTCCTGTGACCCTTCAGCTTTTCGATACCAAAGGAATTCTGGTCAGGACCATTACTGAAAAGTGGATGGATGCCGGCAAGCATCATCTTGAGTTTGATGCATCCACCCTGCAAAGCGGGATTTATTATGGTATCCTTGAGAGCAACGGGCACAAACTAAGCCGGAAACTGGTGATTTCACGTTGATAGGAAAATAAATCCCACACCACTTCACCACTTCACCACTTCACCACCTCAAAACAAACGCCCCATCGTCCCTTACGGAATGAAAGGCTACACCCGCTTTACTGCATCTATCTCTCAGTATTTCAGTCTTATAAGTAGGTACTGAACTATCTGCTATCAGCATTTTCATCCTGTAAAGTTTGACCAGGTCATCTGTTTCAGGAATATAACTACCCGAAACAATAGCAATGTCGGTTTCCGGGAATTCAATAACTGCATTAGCAATCAGGTCCTTCCTGACTAAAACTATTGACTTTCCCTGAAAATAAATAAAAGGATCATGAACCCAGGTTCCGGTCCCTGAAAAAGAAAGCCCTTCACCCAGAGTAACAGTTCTGATGTCGTTTATTCCTTGTTTAATCCTGTGGGGCTTAATTTGAAAATTGATTTTTTTCTGGGAATATTCCAGCACACTATCACAAATAAAGAAAGCTTTCCGCTTGTCAAACAGATCTATAGCCGTATGCCCCTGAACATTATAAACAATGATTTCATTCCTTGTCAGGTTTATATATTTATCATGAAGAATATTCATGATGAACAGGATCACACATATGGGGAAAATAAATACCCAGCTTCTATACCTTAGGACAAAGTACAGAAAGAGGGCGGCAATAAATACGTAGATGAGGAATACCTGGAGCTGTGCCAGCACAATAGGCTCGATGACTGCACCGGGCCAGGATTGAATAAATTCCACCGAGTCGATCATAAACCGGAGGCTTTGCTGCAAAGGCCAGGCAAGCCATGTAAAAGTAAGTCCGCTGGCCCCGGCCACAAGCAGGAATACGGCAAAATAGGTGATTATTGCTGCCAGCGGGACCACTAAAAGATTAGTAATCAGAAAATAAACCGGAAACATATGAAAATAAGAGCATCCCAGGGGGAAAGTGACCAGCTGTGCTGCCAGCGAAACCGCAATAATCGACCAAAGCCACTCAACAGGCCGGTTGACCTGGCTTATCATTTCATTAAGCGGCTTATAAAATGCAAAAATCCCGAGAACAGCTAAGTAAGAAAGTTGAAATCCAACACTGGTAATTTCAAAAGGATTGATCCACAGCTGGATAAAAGCAGCAACCATAAGGATGTTGTAATTCTCCGGGCTTCTTTTCATCATGTTACCCGCCGCAATAAGGCTGAACATCATTGCTGCCCTGATTACCGATGAGGGGAGTCCGCTGATGAACGCATAAGCCCAGATGCAACAGATAATGAGAATTTGCTGGACCTTCCTGCTGATCCTTCCTCTTTTCAGGAAAAAAAGCAATTTGTCGGCAACGATATACATTATCCCGACATGCAGTCCTGAAACGCTCAGCACATGAACTGCCCCCGCATTGCTGAATTCCTGTTCAGTCTCTTTTTCCAAAAAGTCGCGGCTACCAAAAAGCAATGCCGCAGCAAGTGCAAATTCCTGGCCGTCAATACCAAACTTTCTGAATATATCCAGGAATTCATTTCGGCATGCCTCAGCCCCGGTTTTCAAAGGATTCCGTTCTGCTACGCCTAATAATTTCCAGTGTCTGCCATCAGCGAATACCTGCAAGTACATCTGTTGATTCTGAAGATATCTTTGGAAGTCAAATACATCCGGGTTTGAAGGAGGCGGAACCGGCTGCAAATTTCCTGATACAACGATCAGGTCACCATACCTTAGCGGATTGCACAGGGAATCGGATGTTAAATACATCCGGACCTTCCGGTTTAGTGACCTCCATCCCCCAAGCGAATCCAGCCTGCTTAACACTGTTGCCTGAACAGAGTAACTCCCTGTCCTGGCAACAGGGCTTATATCCACCCTGCAGATGAACTGCCTGCTGTCATTAATTTCTGTATATCCGGTATCTGAAACCTGATTATTTAACAGAATGACAGCGACCAGGGTTAATCCTGTGAAAAACAAGGCTAAACCCGAAATAATGCCGGCAAGCCATCTCAAACCGAAACTTGATTTGAAGAGCAGGTAATAGCCAAGAAAACCGCAGAAAAGTATAAGTGTAAGCCAAAATAAAAGCCCGGCTTCCTCCCCCGTATCCACACTTATCGCAAAAATTACCCCCAGGATGAAAGGAAGTGCGATCCGGATTGGGGTGTACCTGTGGTATGCGATCACATGGCAGGGATTTTATTTAATTAGCAGGAAGCCCAGATAATAAGCCTGGTTTTCCACCCTGAACCGAAACAGTAATATGCCTGAAGGGAGCCACCGCTTAACCTTATACGGACTTGCTACCGGTTTTCCGGATGAAAAAACAATGGTTCCGTTCTTATCGATCAATTCTATGATGAGCTTGTCTACCGTGCTAATTGTCCATTGGAATTCCAGCGTGGTTTTATTCCTGTATACCACCGGATCTAAAGGAGCTACAAGCCTGAAGTCAGAATGACGCTGTTCAAATCTTGTTAATTCCCTGTCAAGCTGGCTGGCTGGAATAGAGTCTACCTCTATATTTTCAGCAACTACTTTCTTGTTGCTTTCAATATCTGTAATAAGCAATGAAATGATAGTGGTAAATCCTGCAATGATTACCAGCATAGCCGCAACCCACAACCAGTTATAACCATGACTGAAGAAATCAGGGGTCGCCCGCTTTTTTGAATTTTCTTCCCTGATTTCCTTTAATTTGATCCGTAGATCCATTGTATCCTTGTCACGAATGGCGTCGTAAATACCTAGATATTCCTTAAATTCCTCATTTAATTCAGGATCTGAAGATAGCCTCAGGTCAAAATCCCCCTTTTCGCCAGGAGACATTTGCCCATTATAATACTTTTCAAAGAGCTTTAAATTTTTTGTTTTCATTGTGATAAGCTTTTGTATTCCGGATCATTAAGTACCCGGTTGATTAATGATTTCATGCATTCGTATTTTCTCTTGATGGCATATTGTTTTCCTTTATAGCCAAGAGACTGTGCAATGTCTTCAAAAGAAGTCCCGTCAACAACCATCAGCAATACTTTCTGGCATAACTCAGTCAATTCCAGGAACCTTCGTTGAAATATCGCCTTTTTCGACTGGAAGTCGTCATAAATCTCCTTATCCTCAAGTGCCAGGAATTCATCCATATCACTGAATTCGTAATGTATCCTGTTCCTTTCAAGGTACTGAAGCCACATATGGCGGACAACAGAATAGAAATAAGTTTTGAAAGCGCAGTCCAGGTCAAGATTTCTTCTCCTGACCCTCTGGCATACCGCTACCATCGCCTCCTGGAATATATCCTCCGCATCTTCCTCCGATCCCTGGTTCCGGATTATGAAATACCTTACCATCGGAAAGTAATGCTTGTAGACATATCTCAGCACCTCCTTATCATGGCGCCGCATGCCTTCGATAATGCTATATTGATTATAATGTACCATTCTATTATGTTTATCCGCTTTTTTGAAAAAAATACCCGGTCAAAAAAAAATATTTTTAAAATATTTTTTTAAAACTTCATTATCAGCTATTTAGGAAAGCGAAATTGGACCTTTTTTTTTAATAGGACTTCGTCTGGACATTCTGGAAGAACTGGAAACTGATCTTGTCATCCAGCCCGGTATCCCGGTTGATCCCCAGGTCGTCCTTAAGGGAAAGGCTCCCGGTGCAATTGATTTCAAAAGTATTGGCAACATTGGATTGCCTGTTACTTACATCGAAATTAATAATGATGCGGGATTGGCCATCATTATAAAACACATCCGTTTCAACGGTAAATTTGGAATTCATGGTGTCATGAAACACAAACTGCCCTTCGGGGATATTCCCGGAAAACGTCAGGACCGGCGCTGACGCAGAATCCAGAAGATTTTGAAGCATCCGGTCGTCAGTCGTGAAAGTGTTGAACTTTAACTCGCCTACCATTTTCAACTGGTCATATAAAACTGTAAGGTTATCGCTTGTCATCAGTGCCTGCGTTCCATCAGGCCGGGTGACATATACCTGCAGCTTCGCCGGGGTCGAGGAAGTAAGCATCTGGGAAAATGCCGGGATTGCCGCTATGCTTAACGTCGCGAATAATACGATCAGTTTCATGGTACAAAATTTTTAATCAATTAAATAAGGTTCAAGCAGTTTTATCAGAGATTGAGCCGGAACAATCAGCACCCCCCTGCCGTTGAAACTTTCAGGCTTATTTTTTGAAGGTGCTTTTAACTCAGTGATATACAACACATCCAAGCCGCCTTCCACCCTGATGCGACAGGATGATGCCTGGCCCATTCCTTCTATAATAAAGCGGGTAAGGCTGCCGGTTCCCGGGTTGAACATTTTGACTGTACCCTGCCCTGGATCGGTTATCCAGATATTTCCGCCGGAATCGGTGCAAAGGTCATCACAGTTTTCCATAAATCCGGTTTTCAGGTATTCTTCTTTCAAAACCGGGCTATCCGGAGTAAAGGAATAAACGCCGCCAATCGTGTTGCTGAAGTATATCCTGTCCTGGTTTTTATCGTAATAAAGCCCATTGGCCAGGCCAACCTCCGGGATAAAAAGTTCCGGAAGTGCATAGTTACCATTGCCCTTATAATTCATTCTGTATACTGCCCCTTGCGGATCCATGAATTTGAAGTTGCTTGTAGTAAAATACAGGTTGCCGGCACTGTCATGGCAGATTCCGTTCATCGACGGATAATCCTCCGACAGCCTTTCCATGGCATTAAATCCGCCAGAAATCCGGTAAATAGCTGCTCCCCTGCTTTTCCAGTCCTGAAGTGAACCCATGCAAACCGCTGCAAGCAGGCTGCCATCTTTGCCAACAGACAGGCCCGAAACACCGGCACCGGCTTTATAAGACCTTTGCTGACCACTGCCAAGAAAAGTGATATTGCCATCAAGGGATGATACGTAATAACCTTCAGATACTAAATCAAAACAAAGATTTTCACAACCGTTCAAACCCTGGATGAAACGTGCATTTTCAAGGCTGTCCATTTCAATGGGGATCCTGAACTCCTTGATCCCTTTGCTGAACTCCAGCAGTTGTGGGACCCTTACCTTGATAAAGATAAAGCCGGCCAGCAGGATGAGAATGACAACAAATCCAAAAATTGCAAAGATCCTGATCAGTAACCTGGCTTCCGGATTTTTTTTCCTGAGATAGGATTCAATAGATTTATCTGCTTCCAATAATCAGCTATTAAAGGTTGATGATACTGCCTTCATGCCTGAAATATTCAGGAAGTCCGCTGTTCTTATAATTATTCAGTCGTTTGGTAGTGTTGAGGGTCGAGCGGTAATTTTTAAAAAAGGTCTGGATGTACCTGATACAGTTTTCAGTAAACAGGTCATGCGGAAGTATCTGGTTTACAAGCCCAAGGCGAAAAGCCTCATCGGCCGTGATTTTATCTGAAAGCTGGATTTCGATTGCTTTGGAATGTCCCAGGTAATGGGTAAGAAGGAACGGAATAGCACCGCTGGGATGAAGGCCATATTTCCTGTGCGCCAGGGAGAAAGCCCCGTGCGGACTTGCCAGGCGCACATCGGCAACCAGGGTTGCCCCCATGAAAGGGGTCACGATTGTACTGCTTATGCCAACAAAGACAAGCTTATGGTAACCGGCCAGGAACCCGATGAAGCGGTTCAGAATATTGATCTGCCGGAACCGCGTGTTTTTCTGGATAAAAGTCGGGACATCCTTATTTTCAGTTATATCATCTTCACTGAGGATACTGTGGATAAAATCATCATAGGCCTTTTCCCCGAGGCAATCCGGTTCATTGAGCAAAAGAAGGCCCTTTACAGCGGAATTATATTCGGCCTCCCGCAGGAAATCCATCATCACCTGGCTTTCATTGATGCTGGTGATGAGATCAAATGCGTCAGACTTCAGCTTCACTATGGCCAGGTTTTCTTCAATCGTGGCTTCAAAATACAGGTTATCAATGATTTTGGTCATATTTTTTATCAGATTATTTAATTCCTGAATTAGTAGGTTAAGGTACAAAAAAATTAGATTAATGAATTCCACTATTTTTTTTTCTAGTGGTTTTCCACTACTCTTTTACCGGAAAGTGGTTATAATTTAGCTCCGGTTAATTCAAATGCTTCCTTTCTGCATGATTGGAGTTACGATCAAAAACCAGTGAAAATCACCTTTATGATTTTAGCCAAACCGAAAGCGATCAGGTCGTAATCCATCACGGAATCAATGCCCATCTGGCAAGAGGAATTGATTCCAATTAAAAAAGGGCCGCTCGTCTGAGTGGCCTTTTTTTTTGTAATTTGGTATAGATAATTAACTCTATGAATCCAATCATTAATCGCCTGATCCTGATTTTATTTATTATTTCAGCCTGGCAATTTGTCACAGCACAGGAGTGGGAATTCGCAAAAGAAAAAGATGGGATCACAGTTTATACAAAAGAACAAACCACTAGCAATTGTAAATCATTTAAAGGCGAAACGGAGCTCTTAGCGGAACTGTCAGCAGTTAGCGGATTAATTGAAGATGTAAAGAACTTCGACCGCTGGGATGAGGATGTCAGCGAGATCCGCGTGCTTGAACATGAGCAGGGCAGAATGATCAGGTATTATGTGGTATATGATGTGCCCTGGCCACTCAAAGACAGGGACCTGTGCGTCGAGGCCACCATTTCTTCAGACCTGGTCACCGGGGCCATTCTTTTTGTGGCTAAATCCATCCCTGACGCCGTTCCATTGGAAGATGACAACGTCAGGATCATAGATTACTGGCAGAAATGGATTATCCTGCCTGAAGGAAATGGTAAAGTCCACCTGACGGTTGAAGGCTTTGCCGACCCGGCCGGTGATATCCCGGCCTGGATCGTTAATATGGCGATAACTGATACGCCATTCAATATGCTGAAGTCAATCAGGGAAAATCTATGACGGTCGGCAGTCGGCGGTCGGCGGTCGGCGGTCGGCGGTCTTCAGTCTTCAGTCTTCAGTCTTCTGTTTTCAGTCTTCTGTCTTCTGCATTCTATCAGGA
>CAYJNJ010000109.1:0-13126 GCA_964371595.1 uncultured Bacteroidales bacterium
CTATTTCCCAGTTAAAGGTAGGTTGCATACGCGTTACGCACCCGTGCGCCACTCGTGTATCTCCGAAGAGACCTTACCGTTCGACTTGCATGTATTAAGCCTGCCGCTAGCGTTCATCCTGAGCCAGGATCAAACTCTTCATTGTAAAAATGAATTATTTAATCTCTTGGACTTGCAATTTCACCATATTTGGAGTTTTAATCTTTACGGAGCTATTTGCTTCCGCTAGGCTTGCTTCAATCTTTTCAAAGAACTTTTGTTTTCCCCTCCTGAATTTTTCAAAATCAAAAGGGCTGCAAAGATATAACCTTTTTTTAATCTGACAAACTTTTCTGAAAAAAAATATTAAAAATTAATTTTTCCGGAAAACAGGCACCTTTTTTACTTCAATAATGCCCTGTTTGTAGGTGTTTTCAGCTATTTTTTAAAGAACAAATTCAAATGAGGGTGCAAAGGTAAAAACATTTTTGATACATGCAATAGCATTGTCAAATAAAAATGCATCATAGTTATTAACGCCTGTTAATAACCGTGCCAAGTGTTTAAAAATGACAACGGTAGAATAGGAAGTTTTTGCTATTTTTTTTATGAGCAAGGCGGTGACCTGGAACCGGATTGTATCTGTACCTTATTAATATAGAATAATATCGGTGCTTTCTATTATTTCCCGGTACCCTTTGCTTAACCTGAATATAACATCCGCCTGGGTATGCTCTGTATTAAGCAATCCTATCAGCATGAAATCTACCAGGATCTTTTCCGATTGACTGGAGGATAAACCGGCAAAGCGACGGAATTTCGACTGGGTAATGCTCCCGTGCTCTTCCAGGTGAGAAAGCAGAACTGCCTCCGACCGGCGAAATCGTATAGTTGTTGTTTTTCCGGATTTCTGATGCTGCCAGACCTGTAACAGCATGTTGTCAGCTTTGAAATTCTGGTCCGCCTGGCGGATATACGCTATCCAGTTCCCTTCTTCATCCTGGGCCATATAAGGCTTATCACCTCCGGGAGCAATCATGACCTCCATCACTTTTTTCCCTTCAACCTGCCAGTTCCTTACCTTGAATTTCACTTCAGGCTTACAATATAAACCGGCCGCCCCCTCGATCATGAAATACTCCTCTTCCGACCTTACTCCTGCAATCACACCGTTATCTTTTACGCCAACCAGTAACCTGCCGCCATCGGTATTTGAAAAGGCAACCAGTGTCCGTGCTATTTTGCGAAAATCCGACACCTCAAATTTAAAATCAAGAGTCTGGTTTTCACCTTCCGATATGAGCCGCTTGATATAATCAGTCATTATTGTTTTGAACCCGGCACAAGCATTCAGAAATACCCTTTATTTCGCACCAGTGTCCTTTGTGCGTCCGGTTATGCTTCCTATCAGCTCGTACTTAAAACTGTCCTTAACAATCAGGAAAAGGGCAATGATATAGAAACTGTCCATTAGCAGATCATACAGGAATTTGATCGTCGAAGAATTATAGTATGACGTCAACAGCAGGACATAGATCAGCTGGATAATATAGAAAGCAATAATATTCTCAAGTGCAGACCTGGTAGCCTGTTTGCGGCTTAAATTGAAGAAAAGGAGAATCTGCCAGGTAAGGATCATAATAAAAGGTAACAGGATCAGGTCGGCTTTCTGCGGATAAGTGCCCTTTTTACCCTTTATAACAGTTTCAACGATAAATGTAGGGGCATCATCGATCAATTTCAAGCCCACGCTGGTATCTCCTGAAAAGATCAGGATGATATTGGCACCAAGCCGGAGCAATTGGGCGTAAAGCCAGTCAAATCCGATGAACCACAAGGTGAGGAGTATCCCTGAGGCTACGACCACGATCAGGATATTTATGTATTTCTTCTGTCTCATGGCTGCGGATCTTTAGGTAAGAAATCAGGATTGTTCACTTTATCCCTCCATGCCCAAACTCCAAAAATCATAAATCCGAAGAGGATATTCCAGACATAATCGTGTGTGGTATCGAAGATCTGCGGATAATACCTTCCGATATAACCCATCGCAAAGAAACGGAGGATATTGGTCAGAAATATTACCACAAAGAATATCAGCAGGTTGATGGCCTTATGTTTTAGCGACCAGTTCGCAAAAATGGCGAGTGCCAGCGCGAAAAGGTAAAAATTATACGCCGTGCACTCTACAATGATTTCCATTGCAAAGCCATCGATGGTAATTGCTGAAAAACCCGGTTTCTCGATAGGAAGGAAGAGCATTTTTCCAATAATATATGTAGACTGGGTGGTGAAGCCAACAAACATATTTCGGAAACCTTCTTTTATACCGGGTATATGGACAATTAGCACGAGAATGAACCACAAAGCAAATGCCTTGATCAAAGGCAGGAGCTTAATAAGTAATTCTTTGCTAAACAATGGTTTACGAGGTCCGGCAGCTTTTGGCTGGACCTTTTTCTGGCCCGCTGGGGGGTGGTTTGTTTTTTTATTTTTCAAACGGGTAAGATTTAGATTTGTAAAAATAGGAAAAGAATTATAAAATCAAATAATCATGATTTTAATTCAGGGACACGGCTATCCGGAAATTCCCCGTATTACCTTTTTTTAAATACAGGATAAATACCGGATGGTGGTTTAAATAGCGTTCCGGGCCGCTGGGATTTTTTTCCAGAATGGCCCGGGCGCTTTTTGTTTAAAATGGTTTTGGAATGAATTAAATGAATTCCAGGTTATTTTTATCTGTGACCTTTTCGCAATAAATACATTCCAGCCTGAGGTCAGTTTTATCAATAACATTGAATTTAGTGGTAATCCTTTCGTGGTTGGTAATACAGTTTGGGTTGAAACACCTGACAAACCTGACTATCTGGTCAGGGATCTGCACCTGTCTTTTTTCGACAACCTTGTAATTACGGATCACGATAAGCGTGGCAGACGGCGCTACCAGGGCGATCTTGTCGATTTCGTCGCTTTCAAAAAAAAGGTTTGCTACTTTGATAATTCCCTTGCGCCCGTATTTTTTGCTTTCCAGGTTGGTGCCAAACAGGATCTGCTCTTTGCAATCAGCCAAACCCAGTATTTTCACTACCTGGAAGACGGTTTTTGCCGGGATATGATCAATTACGGTACCGTTTTCAATAGCTGATACCTGCAGTTCCTTCCTTGTCTTATTGTCTTCCATAACCTATGAAATCAAATTCCAAATTCCAAATTCCAAACAAAATTCAAATTCCAAGATCCAATAACCACTACCCATTATACAACACCGAGTATTGATGCCAGTAGAGCCTGCCTGACGTAAACCCCGTTCTGGGCCTGCTGGAAGTAGTATGCCATCGGATTGGGGTCAACATCCATTTCTATTTCATTGACCCTTGGGAGGGGATGAAGAACCCTCATGCTGCTTTTAGCCCCTTTAAGCATCTCATCACGCAGGATATAAGCATTCTTTACTTTTTCATATTCAATAGGATCAGAAAACCTCTCCTTCTGAATACGGGTCATGTATAGAATATCCACCTGCGGGATTACTTCGTTCATATCAGTATACTGGAAGTAATCAAGCTTATTCTCTTTGATTTTCCTTTTGACATAACTGGGTAACTTCAACTCTTCCGGTGAAACCAGGTGGAAGGTTGCATTGAAATTGCAGAGGGCAAACGTCAGTGAGTGTACTGTACGACCATATTTAAGGTCGCCGACAAAGGCAATTTGCAGGTTATCCAGCCTGCCCTGGGTTTTCCTGATGGAATACATGTCAAGCAGCGTCTGGGTAGGGTGCTGATTGGCGCCATCACCGGCATTGATAATGGGAACAGGGCTGACTTCGCTTGCATATCTTGCGCTGCCTTCCCTTGGATGTCGCATGACAATAATGTCAGAGTAATTACTGACTGTCAGGATCGTGTCATTTAACGACTCGCCTTTGGACACGCTTGAGGAACCGGCTTCAGAAAAACCAATTACCTGGGCTCCAAGGCGTGAAGCAGCACTTTCAAAACTAAGCCTGGTACGTGTCGAAGGCTCAAAAAACAATGTGGCCACTACATATCCGTTGAGGATATTCTGGACGGGCTTCTTTTCAAACCCTTCAGCAAGGTCAAGAATACGTAATTGTTCTTCTTTTGAATAATCGTCGATAGATACCAGGCTTTTACTTTTCATAGGCTGTTTCAGGTGTTCATTTTAATCATTTTCCCAATCCATGTTTTTTTACAAATTCATCCAGGATGGTATCGAGGTTTGGATCGCCGATCTCCTGCAGATCATAGTAAACCCTGGTGTTGGGCTTGTTGATCTTGATGATGCGGTTCAGGTCGATAGGTGTCCCGATGATCACAGAATCACAGATTGTGTTGTTAATGGTTGCTTCCAGATCCTTGAGTTGTTGTTCCCCATAACCCATTGCCGGGAGCAGGGTCCCGATATTCGGATAGATCTCGAATGTTTTAGTGAGTTTCCCAACCGTGAAAGGCCTGGGATCGACGAGTTCTGCAGCGCCATATTTCTGGGCTGCGACTGTTCCTGCACCGATTTTCATTTCACCGTGGGTCAGTGTTGGTCCGTCTTCAATTACAAGCACCCTCTTGCCCTTGATCAGGGCAGGGTTGTCAACTTTAATCGGTGATGCACCATCGACAACAATGGCTTTCGGATTGACTTTGTTAATGCTTTCCCTGACAGTCTGTATCCCCTTCCCGTCAGCCGTGTCCATTTTATTAATGACCACGACATCAGCAAGGCGGAGGGTAACTTCACCTGGGTAATAAGTAAGTTCATGGCCTGGGCGATGGGGATCGACAACCGTGAAATTAAGATCGGGTTTGTAGAACGGGAAGTCATTATTACCGCCATCCCATAATATCACATCGCATCCGTCCGGATCCTTTTCGGCCGCCCTGAGGATAGCTTCATAATCAACCCCGGCATAGATGACATTGCCTCGCACCACGTGGGGTTCATATTCTTCCATTTCCTCAACGGTACATTTATGTTTTGCGAGGTCGGCAATAGTTGCAAAACGCTGAACTTTCTGTTCGACCAGGTCGCCATAAGGCATTGGGTGCCTGATAGCGACAACTTTTAATCCCCTGGCCATCAGGATCTCAATCACTCTCCTGGAGGTCTGACTTTTTCCGCAACCTGTGCGGATGGCGCCTACTGCAATGACTGGTTTCGTCGATTTAACCATCGTATCTTTGGGGCCAAGAAGCATAAAGTTGGCACCGGCTGCATTCACTATTGCACTGACCGACATTACTTTCTGATAGGTGACATCGCTGTAGGAAAAGACACAAATATCAACTTTCAGTTCCTGGATCAGCTTCACAAGGGTGTCTTCCGTATAGATAGGAATTCCATCCGGATAAAGATTGCCGGCTAATTGTGCCGGGTACTTCCTGCCTGCTATGTCAGGTATCTGGGCCGCTGTAAATGCCACCACATTGTAAGATTCATTGCCGCGAAAATAGGTGTTGAAGTTGTGAAAGTCCCTTCCTGCAGCTCCGATAATGATCACGTTTTTCTTCATTACGTAAGCTTTTTATAGTGTTATTGATTGATAATTTTTTAACAAAGATAGAATTTTAAGTTAAACCTGGATGATCATCCGGCTGATTTTTAATAAATGAACGGGCTTTGTGAATAAATATACACTTCAAATGATTAAGCCGGAAATAATCCCTTAAATTACTTATTTTTGGCCCACTGAACTATCCAAAATGTTAGAAAATTTACTTGCGGAAAAATCGGCCCTGGCGATTAATTTACTGTTTGGTACAATACTGGAACCAGCATCGATCACAGTACAAAAAACACGGCCTGAGTTTGAGGGTGATTTTACCATTGTTACTTTCCCGCTTACCCGCTTTTCAAAGAAATCCCCCGAGGAAACAGGACTGCTTCTGGGTAACTGGCTTCTGGAAAACATATCGGAAGTGGAGTCATTTAATGTAGTAAAGGGTTTTCTAAACCTGGTCATCAGCGAAATTTACTGGAAGGAGTTTTTTATCGGGAACCATACAAATCCTTTATTCGGTTTTAAACATCCGGTGGAAGATGACATTGTGGTCATTGAGTATTCCTCCCCAAACACAAATAAGCCGCTACACCTGGGTCATATCCGCAATAACCTGCTGGGCTGGTCGATCGCTGCCATCCTGAAAGCGAACGGCAAAAAGGTTATCAAGGTAAACCTGGTCAATGACCGGGGGATCCATATCTGTAAAACCATGCTGGCTTACCTGAAATGGGCAAATGGGGCAAAACCGCAGGCGAAAAACCTCAAAGGTGACAAGTTTGTCGGGAGCCTTTATGTACAATTTGAGCAGGCTAATAAAAAGGAAATCGAAAAGCTGAAAGCCAGGGGGCTTACTGATGATGAGGCTTACAGGGAATCCGGGCTCACGAAACAAGCCCTGGAGATGCTTAATAAATGGGAAGAGGGGGACAAGGAGACTAGGGGATTGTGGAAAACAATGAATGATTGGGTGTATGAAGGGTTTAATCAGACATACAACCGGCTGGGGGTTGATTTTGATAAGATATATTATGAGTCGGAAACCTATCTTTCAGGGAAAGAATTGGTTACGGAAGGAGTCGGGAAGGGTGTTTTCTTTATAAAAGATGATGGTTCTACCTGGGTTGACCTGAAGGATTTTAAGCTGGATGAAAAGCTGCTCCTCAGGGCAGACGGCACATCGGTATATATTACCCAGGACCTAGGTACTGCCCAGGCGAGGTATGACGATTACAGGCCGGGCGAACTGCTTTATGTTGTGGGTAACGAGCAGATCTATCACTTTGATGTATTGAAAAATATCCTGAAACTGCTTGGAAGGGACTGGTCAGATCATATCGTCCATGTATCTTACGGCATGGTAGAACTTCCGCAGGGGAAAATGAAGTCTCGCGAAGGTACCGTGGTGGATGCCGATGACCTGATGGATGAAATGTTTGAAACCGCAAAAAAAACCACGTCAGAACTTGGCAAGCTCGATAATCCTGATGACCTCGAATGGCATGAGTTATTCGAAATGATTGGTCTTGGGGCGCTGAAGTATTTTATATTGAGGGTTGACCCCAAAAAGAACATGATGTTCAATCCGCAGGAATCAATAGATTTCACCGGCAATACAGGCCCATTTATCCAGTACACCCATGCCAGGATCAGGTCACTGCTTACCAAAGCAGAGGGCAAAGGGCATAGGGCAGGTTCAATTGATGCACCTTCCAGGTTTCGATTGCATCCCAAAGAAAAGAGCATACTGAAATTATTATATGATTTTCCTGCAGCAGTCGCTGAAGCCGGCTCAAACCTGAGCCCGGCAGTTATTGCAGGCTATTGCTATGATCTCGCCAAAGAATACAATGCATTTTACCAGGAAATCCCGGTACTTCGGGAGCCAGATCCTGAAAAAATTGCTTTTCGGTTAGGCCTGTCTGCCTTTGCGGGCAATGTGTTAAAAAGGGCGATGGGTCTGCTGGGGATACAGGTGCCGGAGAAAATGTAGTCCGGTCAGCGGTCGGCGGTCGGCGGTCGGCGGTAGCATTAATCTCCTGCCGACTGCCGACTGAAGACTGACGACTAAAGAATGAAGACTGCTAATTCTCCCAGATCTTCTTGAACAACCCACCGTCCTTGCCGCTGAAATACGATCCCGGATTGGTGGAGGAGGTGATCACAAAGGCGATGTTCGTGTCTGCTGCGGGATAAGCCTGGAGTTCCACGGGATTGAAATTATTGCCTTCGATCTTCAGTGAGTGGCTCGGGAAGGATTGGCCTGCCTGCTGATCCACGAATTTGCTCCCTGTCAGGTGTGAAAGGGTATTGCTGTATCTCGTCATTTTAACTGAATCTGCCGGAATCCCGTTCATCATCCATTTTCCGCCCTGCTTTTCAAGGATGCTCGTGCTGCCTGCTGCGCTAACAGTGATCTTTGTAATGTCTGCAGGTGCCACTCCGACGAGGCTTCGGTTACGGTATCCGTCTACACTGCTGCTAATACTCATTTTTAAATATCCATCCACGGCATAGACATCTTTTTCATCCGCGAGACGGACATAGGAGGTCATTTCACCACGTTGCTGGCGGCCCTGCATTTGTTGCGGCTGTCCCTTGGGCATATTATAGGAAAATTTGCCGATGAGCAGTTCCCCGACTTTTTTACTTCCGGCCTTTAGAGTAACAAGCGAAGCTGCAGTATCCGTAAGCTCGTATTTCACCCAGGCTTCTTTTCCTTTCCCTGCATATCTCTTGGTAGAAAGATCACTCAGTTGCCTGATTACGCCCTTTACAGCGTTGGTATCTGCCGGATAATCAATACCATCAACCTTTATCATCCATTTATCACCTAAAAACCGCAGGTCGACAGGCTCCTGAGTGCTTTTCGGATCACTGACAAGGATCTGGGTGATGGATACCGGATCGAAAGCAAGGATTTTATCTTTAAATGTGCGGTCATTTGAACCTGAATATCTCACAAACAGGTAAATGACAAGCAAGACGATCAAAACTATGATCAGTATACCGGATTTGAATTTCTTAAACATAACCTTCCTCCATTCTTTTTACCCTTAAACTCCTGTTTCTCTGGTTTCTGAAAATTCCATACAAAATAATGAGGACGATCGGGAGAAGGAAATTGAGCCATTTAAGGAACAAAGCCCTGCCTTCTTCAACATCCTTCAAAGGCCTGGCAGTAATTGCCTTCGTCCTCAGGTCGATCAAACCAGTCTCGTCAGATAGCCAGTCGACGCCGTTTACCATCAGGTTGACATTGTCGGGCTGTAGTTGCTGCGGGCGTTGTCCTTCGCCATTGACCGGGAAATCACCGTCACCGACCAGGAAGATACTGGATTCGGCATTGCCGGCCAGCCTTCCGGAAAGAACACCGGCAACAACCAGGTTTGAAAGCGGGAAATCCTTATCAGTCCATCGCTTACTGACATCAAAATTGACAGGAGGGCTTAACGTTCCTGATTTAGCCGAAGAAAATGCCACAGGCGTGAAAGCGAAGCTGGTATCGCCATTATACTGGATAGTGCTGGCAAAAGGCAGCAGCACCTGCTCGAGTCCTTTGGTTACCGGATGATCTGCAAATTTCTGGATAATGGGCAAATAGGGAAAATTGATATTCGTTGTATAGCTCATAAACCCGGTCTGCTGCTGGACGCCAACGGAACCGCAAGTAGCATCAACGAGGAAATTATTATCCACAAAAAGGCCTTTCCTTGCCAGCCAGTCTTCCAGGCCGGTATAGATAGCTGACCCGGACACGGTAGTAAAATCACCCCTGACTTTATTATAGGCTATGAACAGGTTCCCGCCGCTGCCAAGGTACCGGTCCAGCATGTCAAGATGATGAAGAGGAATAGTATCCGATGGGGCAATCACTGCAATCGTAACATAGCTGCCAAGATTGACCGACGGGTCATCCAGGTTAACTTCACGGACGGAATACAAGACGCCAAGCGAGGCCATGACCTGCTGCAGGGCATTCATGGAAGGCTCCCCGTGTCCCTGCAAATATCCGATTACGGGTTTGTCGACCACTGACAGCTTTTTTATCGAAGAAGACAATGCATACTCCATAGCGGTTCCCGACTGGATAACCGGGATGATCTCTTTATCGGTTCCCATTTTCAGGACAGCGCCGAGAAATACCCTCTTCTGCATCATCTGGTCCCTTTCCCTGACATTCACGATATTTGGCATTATCCCTTCCTGCATGGCTTTCCGCTCTGATTCCTCATCTTTATTAGGATCGATGAATTCATAAACAAGGTTGCCTTTGGCAATGTTCGAATACTCTATCAGCATGTCCTTGAAATCGGTACGCGCCTGCAGTAATTGCGGTGGTACATCTTCCGTAAAATAAGCCGTAACTGTAATTGGCTCTTCGAGGGAACGGAGGATGTTCTTCGTTGCCTTGCTGAGAGTATAGCTCCGGTCGGCTGTAAGGTCCAGCCGGAAATACAGTTGTTCAGATATAATATTGACGACAATTACAATCCCGATCATTAGCAGGACCTGTGTCGTTATCGATTTTCCGCCTTTCTTTTTCATATTCCTTGATTTCTCAGTAATCAAACAATTGGTTTGTTAAGCAATTCTTCTTTTTAAGATGTTCATTTCCGTAAGGATCAGACCGATGAAAATGATGGAAAAGAAGAATATCAGGTCCCTGGAATCGATGACCCCCCTGGAAATAGATTCAAAATGGGTCGAAATGCTCATGAAGCTGATGATTTCCCCCAGTATACCTGACATCCCGCCTGCGAGCAGGTCGAAGATAATATGGAAGAATATCCCGATGACCAGAGCGACGAGGTAGGCGACGATCTGGTTACTGGAGAAGCTGCTGGCAAAAAGGCCAATGCTGATATAGGCTGAGCTGATCAGGAGCAGTCCGAAATAACCGCTGAAAACGCTGCCATGATCAACCGGGCCAAGGGAAGCGACGGTAATATAATAGGGGAGGGTCAATCCCAGTGAAATCAGGATAAGCATGAAAGTAGCGGTAAATTTGCCGGCAATGACCTGCCAGTCGGATACCGGGCGGGTAAGCAATAATTCAATGGTACCTGATTTGTTTTCTTCCGCGAAAAGCCTCATGGTGATGGCCGGGATGAAGAAGAACAATGTCCAGTAGGCGATTCCGAAGAAGGCCTGGAGGCTGGCCTGTTTGATGAAAAAGATATCGGTCCCGTATATCCATGTGAAAAATCCACTGAAACCGAGAAACGCGACCAACATAATGTAGGCCATAAGGGAGTCGAAAAATGACCCCAGTTCACGTTTTGCTATTGTCCAAATCTGCTTCATAGCTATTTTTTTGCACCGGGGGATGAATCCCCCGGTAAGTCACTAATTCATTGTTAATTCCCTGAATATATCTTCAAGCTTTGTTTCTATAGATGACATTCCCGTAAGTATCCAGCCTTTTTTCACGCAGAGGCCGAAAACCGCCCTACGTGATGAGTTCCCTGCTTTACTCTGGATTTCGAAAGTATGATTTTCATGGTTAATGAAATCAACCGATTCAACTGATTCGAGTGTTTGCAAGGCGCTGAACACTGTATTTGGCTCACCCTCTTCAATGGTTACCTTGAGGATTTCCTTACCGTGGGCCCTTTTTCGGAGCTCTTCGGCGGTACCGTCGGCTACGATTTTACCTTTGCTGATGATCAGGATGCGGTCGCAGGTAGCTTCCACCTCGGCCAGGATATGCGAGCTGAGGATGACTGTTTTTTCCTTGCCGATTTTTTTGATCAGCTCACGTATTTCGACGATCTGGTTCGGATCGAGGCCAGAAGTCGGTTCGTCGAGGATAAGCACTTCAGGATCATGGATCAGGGCCTGGGCAAGGCCTACACGCTGCTTGTAACCTTTCGAAAGCTCGGCGATATTCTTGTGTTTTTCTCCCTCCAGGCCGCAGAGCCGCACCATCTCGAGTATCCTTTTCCGGATCTTCGGTTTTTCGATACCCTGTAATTCCGCAACGTACCTCAAATAATCAATCACCGGCATTTCCTGGTACAGGGGGTTGTTTTCCGGTAGATAACCGATATGTTTCCTGATTTCATCCGCCTGATCACGTAAAGTGAAGGCCCCTACGCTAATGTCACCTTCATTGGGCAGCAGGTAGGTCGTAATGGCTTTCATGGTTGTGGTTTTCCCGGCCCCGTTCGGCCCCAGGAAACCCAGCACCTCTCCGGTCTTAACACGGAAAGAAATATTGTCTACTGCACGCTGGGTGCCGTAGACCTTGGTGAGATTTTCAACAATTATATCCATATGCACCAATTATTTTGTGCAAATGAAATAAATTAGAAAATCACTAATTCAAGATTGATAGGGATTTAACAAAATTTAACAGGTTCAAGCCTCAAGCTTCAAGCCGCAAGCCGCAGGCTACTCTACTGCGGTACCTTTGAAAGTAGTGCCAAATTCTTCCCATTTCTGGGTTTTGTAGGCGTCAGAACCGATATAATTCAAGATGGCTTCAAATTCAGGCGCTTTGCGGTAACCAGGAACAGTGGTTACTTTATTGAGCTTTTCATCGAGGATAACGAAAGAAGGGTAAGACATACGGCCGCTGAGCAATTCCTTGGCAAGGTCATGCGAAGACCGGCTCCCTGTCGGGTTCTGGTTGACGAATTTCTTATCGTTGAAGATAATGGTATCTTTTCTTTCTGCATTAAATTTCACCGCATAGTATTTCTCGTTCATATAATCGACAATCACCGGGTTGATAAAGGTGGAGGCATCCATTTTCTTGCACCAGCCGCACCAGTCGGTATACATATCGATAAACATCTTTTTCGGTTTCTTTTTATTGAGTTCCACGGCTTCTTCAAAATCGAGCCATTTGATCTTGTCGGTTGGTGCCGGGCTGGCTTGTTGGGCCTTGCCTGTGCCTGCGATAAAAGTGAAAGAAATTATGGTGAGACCGATTAAAATGATTCTTTTCATGGGATGATTTTTTTTTGCAAAATTAAAACGATTTTTTATATACCGGAAGATGAATCCATCGTACCTGAGGATAAATCCTCAGGAAAGTCAGTAATCTTTATGGCGGTCGAGTTCGCGTTTGACATCTTTCTGCTTGAGCGTTTCCCGTTTATCATAGCTGTGTTTTCCTTTGGCCAGGGCGATTTTCAGCTTTGCCAGCCCTTTTTCGTTCACAAACAATAAAAAAGGAATTATAGTATAACCCTTTTCCCGCGTTTTTGTTTCGAGTTTTTTTAATTCTCTTGCATTTAACAGCAATTTCCGGTCCCTTTTTGGGTCATGGTTATAATGTGTGCCGAAGCTGTACTCCGAAATATGCAGGTTCCTTACAAACAATTCGTTATTGATAAAGGTGCAGAATGAATCGACAAAACTGGCCTTGCCTTCACGGATCGATTTGATCTCGGTACCGGTAAGCTGAATACCTGCTGTGAATTCTTCCAGGAGGAAGTACTCAAAGTAGGCCTTCTTGTTTTTGATGCTTATAGTTTTGGCGAATGTGCCCATTGCTTGTTTGAAAGAGTTGGCAAAGATCGGAAAAAAAGTGGTGGGGTGGGGGGGGGGGGGGGGGGGGGGGGGGGGGGGGGGTGGGTAAATAAAAAAAAAAAAACAAACAACCCCCACAACACC
>CAYJNJ010000110.1:0-12907 GCA_964371595.1 uncultured Bacteroidales bacterium
CTGGAATTTGGAACCTGGAATTTGGAACCTGGAATTTGGAACCTGGAATTTGGAACCTGGAATTTGAAATTTGGAACTAAAAAATAGCATTATGCAATTCGCCCTCATCGGTGCCGCCGGCTTCATCGCGCCAAGACATATGAAAGCTATCAAAGATACGGGGAACAACCTTGTTGCAGCCGTTGATCCTTACGACTGTGTCGGGATCCTCGACTCATATTTTCCTAGTGCCAACTTTTTCGTGGAAACGGAGCGTTTCGACCGTCACCTTGATAAGCTGCGCCGGAAAGGGGAGAACAAGGTAGATTATGTTTCCATCTGTTCGCCAAATTACCTTCACGACGCCCATATCAGGCTGGCATTGCGCAACGAAGCTCATGCCATCTGCGAAAAACCGCTGGTGCTTAATCCCTGGAATGTGGATGCCCTGAAGGAAATTGAACAGGAAACCGATAAGAGGATCAATGTGATCCTTCAGCTTCGGTACCATCCAACCATCCTTGAGCTTAAAAAAAAGGTGGAAAATGGCCCGAAAGACAAGATCTATGATGTTGACCTGACCTACATCACAAGCCGTGGAAAATGGTATTTTATTTCCTGGAAAGGGGATATGGAGAAATCCGGCGGGGTAGCTACCAATATCGGTATACATTTCTTTGATATGCTCTCACTGATTTTCGGAAATACGAAAGAAAATACGGTCCATTATTCCGACCGTAATACTGCAGCGGGCTATTTACAATTGGAAAGGGCCCGCGTCCGCTGGTTCATGAGCCTGGATTATAACACGCTTCCTGAAGAAGTAAGGAAAACCGACCAGCGCACTTACCGCTCCATCCTGATCGAAGGGGAGGAGATGGAATTCAGCGGCGGTTTTACCGAACTGCACACCGAGAGCTATAAAAAGATCCTTGCCGGTGAAGGCTTCGGAATAGAGGATGCCCGCAACAGCATCAATACGGTTTTCGATATCCGTAATGCCACCCCCATCGGCAAAAAAGGAGAATACCATCCATTCATGAATAAATTATAACTCTTGTGGACTTTGTGAAATCCTCTTATATGAACCTTTACGATCAACTTCTTCAAAAACAAGCCAAACTTTCCGTTATCGGTCTCGGCTATGTCGGCCTGCCCATCGCCCTCGAATTTGCCCGGAAGGTCAAAGTTATCGGTTTTGATCTGAATGCAGAGCGGGTGGAAATGATGAAAAATCATATCGATCCCAGTGAAGAGCTCCCTACGGAAGCTTTTGACGGCTGCGACATTGAATATACTGCCGATCCCCTTCGCCTGAAAGACGCCCGGTTCCATATTGTAGCCGTCCCGACGCCCATCGACCGGCATAACCTGCCCGATCTTACCCCGCTTCTTAAAGCTACCCATACTGTTGGCAAAATCCTGAAAAAAGGCGATTATGTCGTTTACGAATCGACGGTTTACCCGGGTGCCACGGAGGAAGACTGTATCCCTATCCTGGAGCAGGAATCAGGCCTGAAGCATATCATTGATTTCAAGGTCGGCTATTCGCCCGAACGGATCAATCCGGGGGATAAGGAACATACACTGGTCACCATCACGAAAGTGGTTTCGGGTTGCGATGAGGAATCGCTCGATATTATTGCCAGGACGTATGAACTGGTTGTGAAAGCCGGTGTCCACCGCGCATCCAGTATCAAAGTCGCCGAAGCGGCAAAGATCATCGAAAACACCCAGCGTGACGTGAACATCGCCCTGATGAACGAGCTTTCGATCATCTTCAACCGGATGGGGATCAATACTTACGACGTTCTTGAAGCTGCGGGCACCAAGTGGAATTTCCTCCGGTTTTTCCCCGGACTGGTCGGCGGGCATTGCATCGGCGTAGATCCTTATTACCTTACTTTTAAGGCAAAAGAACTCAAGTATCACCCCCAGGTGATCGACAGCGGCCGCTTTGTGAACGATTCGATGGGACCTTATATCGCAAAGCAAATTGTTAAGAAACTGATCGGGGCCGGCAAGAACGTGATGAATTGCCGGATCCTTATCATGGGAACTACTTTCAAGGAAAATGTCAGCGATATCCGGAATTCAAAAGTTGCTGATGTGTATAATGAATTGAAGACTTACGGCGTTCATATTGATGTGATCGATCCTCATGCCAGTTCAAAAGAAGTGAAGCATGAATACGGATATGAGCTGGCTGAAGGTCCTTCTGGGAAATATGATGCCGTCGTGGTGGCTGTTGCACATAAGGATTATATTGGTCTGAAGGAAGTCGATTTCATATCAATGATGAATAACAACGGGATACTTTTTGATATAAAAGGTCTTTACCGTAAGCAGATCAGCAGGCTTACATACTGGAGCTTGTAGTTATATAAACCACTGAGACACTTAGGTCACTTAGGAACACTTAGGAATATTTCTTAAATGCCTTAGTGCTTCTAAGTGTTCTAAGTGCCTAAGTGGTAAAAATCCCTTTTATGAATAAAACATTTATCTTTGCTTTTGTAAACCAAGCCCCCGGAAAATGAAGATTCTCGTAACAGGCGGAACAGGCTACATCGGCTCGCATACAGTTGTTGAACTGCAACAGCAGGGCTACGAGGTCATCATAGTGGATAATCTTTCAAATTCCTCCGCAGGCGTCGCCGAGCGCATCACGATGATCACCGGTATAAAGCCTGAATTACAGGTATTTGATCTTTGTGATGCGGTTAAAACCGACCGGCTTTTCGGGGAAAACTCCGATATTGAAGCCGTGATACATTTTGCGGCACATAAATCGGTAGCCGAATCAGTCAGAGACCCTCTGAAATATTATAAGAATAACATACTTTCTACGATCAACCTGCTCCAGAGCATGCTGAAGTACGAAGTCCGGCATATCGCATTTTCTTCTTCCTGCACTGTTTACGGTCAGCCTGCTAAATTGCCTGTCACCGAACTGTCACCCCTGATGAAAGCGGAATCCCCATACGGAAATACCAAGAGGATCATGGAAGACATGATAGAGGATGCCGTAACCGCCGGAAACCTAAATGCCATCTCATTGCGCTACTTCAATCCGATCGGGGCCCATGAATCAGCCCTGATAGGAGAGGCCCCTGCAGATGTACCTGACAACCTGGTGCCTTACCTTACGCAGACGGCAATCGGTTTACGGCCATTCCTCAGGGTTTTCGGCAACGATTATGACACACCCGACGGTACGCCGGTCAGGGATTACCTTCATGTCAGCGACCTGGCTAAAGCACATGTGGCAGCGCTTAAAAGACTTTATGACAATAAGGCGGTAAGACGGTATGAGGTTTTTAACCTGGGTACTGGAAAGGGTATTTCTGTTTTTGAAATAATAGAGTCTTTTGAGAGAGTTTCAGGCCTCAAATTGAATTACCAAGTCCTTGAACGCCGCCCGGGCGATATCGAAAAGATATGGGCCGATCCTTCTCATGCCAATAAAGTGCTCGGATGGAAATCCGAAAAAACCCTTGATGAGATGATGCTCTCAGCATGGGAGTGGGAGAAAGCACGGAAGCAATGAGAATTTTTTTTATCATTCTGTTTTTCTTTGGATATTTCATTCTCGGACTTTTACTTTTCGATGATTATGGCATTCACTGGGATGATCATTCCCAATTCAAACATGGTTTAGTTACAGCTGATTATATCAATGATCTTTGTGGCGGATGCCTTGCCGGGTCCCCATTTTCTGATACAAAGCTGGAAGATTATAAAGACAGGTCGCATGGGGTTATATTCCAGCTCATGGCCCTGGGGATTCAACATCTGTTTGGCATCAGCGATATAAGAGGGATCTTCCTTCTTCGTCATTTTTTAACTTTCATCATCTTTTTCATTGGCCTGATTTTTTTCTACCGCCTGATAAAACTTCAATTTGAAAACAGGTACATAGCCATTGCCGGCGTGTTATTCCTGATCCTCAGCCCGAGAATTTTTGCTGATTCATTCTATAATTCCAAAGATATCGTCTTCCTTTCCCTCACCATTATCTCTACGTGGACCCTTGTCAGGTTCCTTCATCAACCTACGTTTAAAACTGCAGCTTTTCATGCACTGGCAAGTGCACTGCTTATTTCAACCCGGATTATTGGTGTATTTATGCCGGTTCTCACTTTGCTTTTTTTACTGCTCAGGCTTTTCATCTTCAGGAATGATGATGATTCAGGACAAAGAGCGGTACCAACAACCAAATTGGCGGATGTAAGGCAAATGCTGGTAACCGGCGGATTTTACCTTATACTGATGTCCGTGCTTACAATAATGTTCTGGCCCTACCTTTGGGGGCAACCTGTTCGGCATTTTGCATAAATATTCACGACGATGAGTCATTTTGAATGGGATGACCCGGTGTTGTTTCTTGGAAAATTCCTGGCCCCTTCCGAATTACCTTTTTATTATGTCCCGGTCTGGATCGCAATAACTACACCGGTTCTATATTCATTGTTTTTTCTTGCCGGATTGGGTTTTGTAATTTTTGATAAAAGACGAAATTTTTCACGTCTGGTTGATTTAATCATGCTGTCCATGTTTTTCTTCCCATTACTGGCAGTTATTCTACTTGGGTCAGTGATCTATGATGGATGGCGTCAGTTATTTTTTCTTTATGTGCCTTTTTTATTTATTTCACTCAAAGGATTATCCGGATCTTTTAGCCTGATAAATCTGAGGGCCAGGCAGGGTGTAGCATTATGGTTGAGACGCACAGTATACTTATGCGTAGGCCTGTCATGTATAAGCACAGCATCCTTCATGATCCGGAACCATCCATTTCAAAATGTATATTTTAATTTTACGGCCGGTAAAGAACCTGTTAAAAATTTTGAGGCCGATTATTGGGGGCTTTCCTACAGGCAGATTTTACAATATCTTCTTGATAATGATGCTTCTGATACGGTAAAGATTTTATCTGTGAACTGGCCTGGAAAAGCAAATGCTGACATCTTTACTGCCGCACAAAGGAAGAGGCTTCAGTTTACTACCACCGGAGATGCGAGTTATTACATTTCCAACTTCCGTTTTCCGGATGAGCATGATAAATATTTCAACACGGCATATCCGTATAATCATCCGTTGTATGAAATCAAAGTCAGGCAGAACACAATTTCTGGCGTTTATCTTTTAAAGCAATAACAATGTCTTAACAACATAAAGTCATTAAAGTCGGGCTTATATTGTTATTTTTGCATGATACTTACTTAGTTTATGCCATTTCAATCAACCCTTCTCATCACCGGCGGCGCCGGGTTTATCGGCTCTCATGTCGTGCGCCTGTTCGTGAATAAATACCCGGAAATCCGTATCATAAACCTCGATGCCCTGACATATGCCGGCAACCTCGAAAATCTCCGCGACGTGGAGAAAATGCCGAATTACGAGTTTGTTAAGGCCGATATTTCAAAAGAGGACCAGGTAATGGAGGTTTTTAGCAGGTACCAGCCCGGCGGGATCATCCACCTGGCTGCTGAATCGCATGTCGACCGCTCTATTTCCAATCCTACCGAATTTATTTATACCAACATTATCGGTACGGTCAACCTGTTGAATGCCGCCAGGAAAACCTGGAAAGACGATCTTGCCGGGAAACGGTTCTATCATATTTCTACAGATGAAGTTTATGGCTCACTGGGCGACATCGGCTTATTTACGGAGACTACCGCTTATGACCCAAAGAGCCCCTATTCGGCATCAAAAGCCTCAAGCGATCATCTCGTGAGGGCATATCACCATACCTTCGGACTGCCTGCCGTTATTTCAAACTGCTCCAATAATTACGGCCCCAACCAGTTCCCTGAAAAACTCCTTCCTTTGTTCATCAATAATGTCAGGCATAACAAGCCGCTTCCCGTTTACGGCAAAGGCGAAAATGTCCGCGACTGGCTTTACGTCGAAGACCATGCCAGGGCTATCGACCTCATCTTCCATAAAGGTAAAAACGGTGAAACCTATAATATCGGCGGGAACAATGAATGGAAAAATATTGATCTTATCATGCTTCTTTGCAGGTTGATGGATCAGATGCTTCATCGTGATCCCGGAACTTCGGAAAAACTGGTGACCTATGTGAAAGACCGTGCCGGCCATGACCTCAGGTATGCGATCGATTCATCGAAACTTCAGTCAGATCTCGGTTGGATGCCTTCCGTCACTTTTGAAGAAGGCCTTGCAAAAACCATCCGTTGGTACCTGGAGAATCAGGAATGGCTGGATAATGTTACTTCAGGGGAATACAAGAAGTACTATGAAAATCAGTATAGTAAAAGATGAAGAAATAGACACATAGACCTATTGTGCCTTCCTATGTGTTCTATTGTGTCTATTGTGGTAAAATAAAAAGTTGGCAACGTGTTCAAAAACTTTTTCTCCTCCTCGAAACCTGCCTTAAACGACTTCTCGCAGGTGAAGGCAGATATGCATTCCCATCTTATTCCAGGTATCGATGACGGCGCCAGGACGATGGAGGATTCGACAGCAATGGTGAGGAGGATGCACGAACTTGGATTTAAAAAGCTCATCACCACTCCCCATATCCAGGGCGAATTTTATAAGAATACGCCTGAGATCATTATTGACGGGCTGGCAAAACTTAAGGAAGCCGTTGCAGCTGAGAATATCCCGGTAGAACTGGAGGCGGCTGCGGAATACCTTCTGGATGATGCTTTTGAAGAAAAGATGAAATCAGGGGATCTGCTTTCTTTCAGTGGAAAACATATTTTAATAGAGATGTCCTATTATTCACCAAACCCGGACCTTAAAAACCTCATTTTCAATTTGCAGGTCGACGGATTTAAGGTAATTCTTGCCCACCCGGAAAGATATACATACTGGTTCAATGATTTTGCAAAATATGAAGACCTGAAGGACAGGGGCGTTTTTTTCCAGTTAAATACCGTTTCCCTCGCAGGTCACTATCCTGAACCTGTTAGAAAATTTGCTGAAAAACTGATTGAAAAAGGCATGATCGATTTCATCGGAACCGATATGCACAATATGAACTACATGAAATCGCTGGAAAACAGTTTGAAAGAGAAAGCACTTGCCAGGTTGGTTGGATCAGGGAAGCTGCTAAATGAGAGTCTTTAGTCTTTAGTCGTCAGTCGTCAGTCGACAGTCTTCAGTCTTCAGTCTTCTGTCTTCTGTCTTCTGTCTTCTGACTTCTCTTAAGCCTTTTTAAATACGGCGCTTTCCGTAACCATCTCCCTTTTCACCTTCTTGATAAGTCCCTGGAGCACATTGCCCGGGCCCACTTCCGTGAAATGAGTGACACCGCTGGCGATCATATTCTTGACCGATTGTGACCAGCGGACCGGCGAGGTAAGCTGGGCGATCAGGTTCTTTTTTATGATCTCAGGATCTGTAACGCTCTGGCCCGTAACATTCTGGTAAATGGGGCAGGTGCCTTTATTAAATTTAGAGGTCTTTATTGCATTGGCAAGTTCCTCGGCGGCAGGTTGCATGAAGGGGGAGTGAAAAGCGCCGCTTACATTAAGGATCAGGGTCTTTTTTGCACCGGCTTCTGTGAGCGCTTTGCAGGCTATATCTATCCCTTTGACGCTGCCGGAGATGACAAGCTGCCCCGGGCTGTTATAATTGGCCGCGACTACAGTCTCTTCCTTGATCAGGCTTAGTACCCTTTCCACATCTGCATCTTCCATCCCGATGACTGCTGCCATGGTGCTGGGCTGCAATTCGCAGGCTTTCTGCATGGCCATTGCCCTTTTAGCAACCAGTTTCAACCCGTCTTCAAACGACAGGACCTTATTGGCAACCAGGGCTGAAAATTCGCCAAGGGAATGACCTGCAACCAGGTCGGGTTTGAATTCATCTCCCAAAACCTTTGAAAGAATTACGGAATGGAGGAATATAGCTGGTTGGGTAACCTTTGTCTGGCGAAGGTCTTCTTCAGTACCTTCAAACATGATCTCGGTGATATTGAAACCAAGTATGCTGTTGGCTTTAGTGAACAGTTCCCTGGCAAGTGCGGACCCTTCAGAAAGATCCTTCCCCATCCCGACAAACTGGGCCCCCTGTCCCGGAAAAACGTAAGCTTTCATGGTAATTATCTATAATTTTTAATAAGAGTTGGCAAAAGTAGCAAATTTTAACGTACAAGAAACCGCTTCCGCATTAATGAAGGTTCGAACCGATCAGGTGGATAAATTCTGCCCGGGTAGGTTCCTTTAAAAATGCGCCCGTAAAATCGGAAGTGGTGGTGATGGAATTTTGTTTCTGGATGCCCCGCATAGCCATGCACATATGCAGCGCCTCGATCACAACGGCTACCCCTAATGGCTTAAGCGTATCCTGGATGCATTCCTTGATCTGTGTAGTAAGCCTTTCCTGTACCTGCAACCGGCGGGCAAATGCATCAACAACCCTCGGGATCTTGCTCAGGCCAACGATATACCCGTTTGGGATATAAGCCACATGCGCTTTTCCAAAGAAGGGGATCATGTGATGCTCGCACAGGGAATAGATCTCAATATTCTTCACAATCACCATCTCCCTGTAATCTTCCTTGAACATGGCCGATTTCAGGATCTCTTCAGGATTCAGCATGTAACCGTGTGTCAGGAATTGCATCGACTTGGCAACCCGGGTTGGCGTGTCCAGCAGTCCTTCCCGCTCGGGATCTTCCCCGATATATTTCAGGATTTCCTTATAATGGCGGGCCATGCTGTTGACAGTCTTGTAATTATAATTGTCTATCTTTTCATAGCCATCCATCGCATTGATTTCCGCCATCTCTTTTAAATACTTTTTTTTCATGATAGATATCTTAATTTGAAGGCCTTTTATGCTTTCGTCTGCGAAAGAATAGTGGCCACTTCAAAAGCTGTATAAATAATGTAAAAAATGAAAAATGCAAGGATAAATTGCAGTATGCCGGTTTTTACCAAAAATACGTAAACAAAGACCGCGATCAGGTAAACCAGTAACTTCAGGCTTGTGGCCAGCATAAAATAACCGACAAACTTCCTGGGATTCAATTCGGTGATCTTCAGCAGGACATAATGGACAAGTGCAGTAACAACAAAGAAAAGTAAGATAAGCCATAGGTAAGCACTGGTAATAATCCCCCCCGGAAGAAAGCTCTCAAGCAGGAAAGCCACCAGCCCGATGACCAGGCTTAGTATGATCAGCCGTAAAATGAATTGTTTATATTTTTTATTCATTTTTTAGGTCCTTATTTTCAGGCCCGCCCGGGGGTTTCATCAGATCCCTGGTTACAGTATAAATAGAAAGGATCACGGAAAGGATTGATAAAACAATAGTAAAGACCGGCACAGACAATTTCAGCCATTCATCAAGCTTAATTCCTCCAAATACCCCGATCAGGATTATGACCAGCATCTGGAAGGCGATGCTTGAATAACGGGTATAATTACCCAGAGACTTTTTCTTTTTCCTTAAAGATGGTTCCATTCTGAATGGGTTCTTTCGATGCTTTCATGTCAGCTTCATCTTCCATATTGCAGGTACCGGAAAATTTAGCACCGGGCTCGATAGCGAGTTTGCTGGTATAAACGTCACCTGTAACTTTTGAAGTAGCCTTGAGTGAAAGAAGCTCCTTTACGCGGATCGTGGCTTTTACCATGCCTGATAAATCGGCATTCTGGCAGGTAATATCGCCTTCGATGCTTCCGGAAACACCAACAACAATTTTTCCATTCGACTGGATGGAGCCAAACAGGGTCCCGTCAACCCTGAAATCCCCGTCTGACCGGATGTCGCCTTTGATGCTGGTCCCTTTGCCAATCATATTGACAGCCGGGGATTCGCTGATTATGGTTTTTGCCATTTTATCGTAAAATTTGTTTCAAATTGCTTATTTCAAATAGTTCTCATCGAAAAACTTTGAGTATCCCCCGATATCTTTCTCCTTGAAAAAGATGGGATAATTTTCGGTGGAAATCACAAAGTTATAAAAAGTTCCCTCTTTCAGGTCAGCATAAACATAATCACTTGAAGTAATTGCATCGAAATAATCGCTGGCTTTGGCTGAATTGTTAAAATTACCGATCGTGATCAGGTAATGCTCATTGTCAAGCACCAGGCTGTTGATTTTCAGGTCCTGGATACTGTAATACTTGATATTGTAATCGGAAAGCTTGACTTTAAACGGATTCAGCCTGATTTCCCTCGAATCGGCCACGATAATGAACATGTGCTGGCCGGCAGGATTGAACTTATAAGGAGATTCTTTTACTTCCTCCGGCTTATCCGGCATTGCTATGTCAGGGAGTATCTTAGCCTCTACCTTGATATCCGGGTTTTCCTTTATAATGGCTGCAAGGAGACTCTGCGCCAAAGGCTTCACCTGGCTTTTTGGATATTTTATGATGAGATGCCTCAATTCCGCCACAAGTGAATCCACGACGTCTATTTTACCAATGGAGACAGCTTTCAGATAAGCGAAATTAGGCGCAAGCTCCATCGTGTCACCATAAAGCGAGAAAGCAAGGTCACTTTTCGAGATGACCTGGAAATACTGGCCGGATTTGAAGTCTACATAGGTCTCTTCATACAGGATATTAACTTTATTTTTTTCGGCTTCAATCTTTGCATAATACTCAGGATCGGCGAGAACTTTAGCATAATCGCTTTCCGGATATTTACTGATAATGAGTTCTTTATAAAAATCCGCTTCAGTAGGTGGCCCGGCTTCCGAATAGTTTTTATACAGATAATAGTAGGATACAAGTTCATGCTCGTTTTCAGGGAAACGCTGGTTCATGGCCAGGAAGGATTCTGTCGATTTCGTGTTATCCTTCAAACCATCCCTGTAAACAATTCCGCATTTGAAATAGGCCTCGAGGATCAGTGCATTGGAAGCTGCCAGTTCTTCCTCTTCAAATGGAAGGTCTTTTAAATAGAATTCCCGCGACAATGGATTGTTCTCTGCAGCTACCAGGGAATCAGATTTCAGCGTATCGGCCTCGGCAGCAAGGTCATCGCCAAAGGAGATTACCTGCTTATTGCTGATGAACCAGAGGTCTTCCAGCTTCCTTCGTCCCCACTTCTTAATGAATTCGGCGTATCCGAAATCTTTTGTCTGCGTGTTATAGAAGTACCATTTTCCACCGACAGGTGCCGACGGGGTGCCTGGGCCGCCGCTGAATGAGGTGGCCTGTTCCTGTACTGTGAGCTGCTCCTCAAGCTTTTGTTGTTCTGCCAGCCTTTCCTGCTCCTCCTGGTAGGCCAGGATAAGTTTGTCGAGCACCTGGTTCCGCTCAGCAGCACTCATATTCACCAGCCTTTGCAGACTGTCCTGGTGCTGGATGGTGATCAGGCTGGTTACCAGTTCGTTCAGGGTTTTTGTTTTACGGTCGATGTCGGCATAATTCGGGTAATCCTGTGGAAGCGCCAGCATTGCAGTATCATAATAAGCACCGGCATTTTCATAGGAAGGGATTTCGAAATAAAGATCTGCCAGCGTCAGCGCTGAGGTTGCAAGCTGGTAATTGTTGTTTACGGATGAAGATACGGATAATCTCAGATATTCTATCCCCATGGCTGTGTCACGGTCCCGCATGGCGACATCCGCCAGGGCGTAGTAAATCTGGTCCTTGTAATCTTTGTTCTTGTCGTCCTTGAGCATCCGGGTAAGGACCTTCGTCACCTGTTTGCGGTCGCCCGACTGTGTATCAAATGATTTGGCCAGGTTGATCTTTGCCTGGAATGCCATGGTGTAGTCGGGATTACGCCTGATCACTTTGGTGTACCATTCAGTGGCCCGGAATAGATCACCGCTGTTCTGGTAGATCTGGGCAAGAATGAACATCATACGGGTTTTCAGATCACGTTCCGGCTTATAGAAAATCGCCTCTTCAAGATAATCCACTGCCATGTCGAAATGTTCCTGCCTGATATAAAGGTCAGCATAAACCTGCGGAAGGACCTTCACAATATCGTAGGGTACCAGGTCCTTGCTTATATCGGCGGTAATGAGGTTCAGCAACGGCTCCGTCTTTTCATACTCCCCGGTCTGGTTATAGGTCAGGGCCAGCCAGATCATCGAAGTGTATTTGATATCGTTATAACCGTATTCCTGGACTATGAAATTGAATGTCCGCCGGGCGCTGAAATATTCCTGCTTGTAAAAATATGCCTTGCCGATCATCAGGTACGAATCGTCGATCCACTTGACTTTCTCGCCTCCGTCAAAAGGCATGGAGTGACGCTGGATGGCTATAGAAGCCTTCTGGATAGCCCTGTCCATCTGGGGATTCAACTGCTGGGCCTCCTGCTTGGTCCCGAAATTAAATACTGGCAACACCTTGGTAAAATTGTCCTTGGCACCTTTCAGCAACTCGATCGATCCTTCATTCAGGCTCTCTTTTCCGTTAAAATAGACATTGTACCTGGATGTCACATTATGGTAAAGCCGGCGCGTAAATGTGTTCTTTTTTGTAGAGCAGGAAACGAATGCTAACAGGAGCACTAAGGCTCCGGCTAAATAGATGGTCTTACGGTATGAAATTCGGCCCGGCACGTTATCTGGTAAATGCTGCAATTATGTACAAAGATGAAATATGATTAGCAAGGCTTCAGGAGCCAGACATATTAACTTATTTTTTCATGAAATATTTTATCCAATCCCTGATCTTAGTAAAAAGAACCAGCCGTGCAAAAGTAAAAAATATTCCTCTTCCCCGAAAAATTCCGATATTTGCAGGCTGAATCCCAGTGAAATGACGAAGGAATCTGTTAAGAAAGATAAGTGGTACCGGAAGTTAAGGGATAAGTATAAACTGGTGATACTTAATGATGAAACCTATGAGGAGAAGCTGTCTTTTAAGCTGAGCCGCCTCAATGTTTTTGTCGCCATGGGCACCCTCGCCATCCTCCTTATTATTATCACAGCCATTATCATCGCATTCACTCCTTTGCGCGAATA
>CAYJNJ010000111.1:0-12534 GCA_964371595.1 uncultured Bacteroidales bacterium
GTGGTGGGGTTTTGAGGTTTTGAAGTTTTGAGGTTTTGGTGCTTGGAATTTATTTGGTGCTTGGTGCTTGGTGCTTGGAATTTACAAAAGCCGGGGCCGCAGGATAGTAAAGGAAGTTTGCATAGATAGTGGTGCCAGGTCAGTTATCCGGCAGCACCCGGTTTTCTCTCGAAACATTAATCAAAGGTTTATCTTCCAAAATGCAGCTCTTCTGCGCTGCTTATATTATCGTCCTGTAACTGGATCTCGGTGTCTGATATCTTGATGATCAGCCAGTCGTCCTGCAGGTCATCCATATTTTTATTGCCTGTGATGCTGATCACCAGCCTGTTGCTGGAGCTGTCGTCGTCACTGCTCTGGTCGCCGATCCTCCAGGTCCCGGAATAAGATGCCTGGCCGTTCATGGCCTCAAGCACGCCACCTGTGTTAAAAGCGAAGCTATATCCGTTGAAATCGCTGGTTTCATTTTTACCGCTGTCGAAATAATAAGTTACTGTCCAGTTCCCCGTCACCTGCTGGGTTTTATTGGTGGAAGAAGAAGAAGGGTTATCGTCGTTGCTTTTTGAGCAGGAAGCCAGGCTGATCGTCAGCGCGAGTAAAAATAGTTTTGCAGTAGTTTTCATGGTGTTTTGTTTTATGTTGATGATGCAAAGTAACATCGAACACACACCCTGAAACAAATTAAGGTTGACGAACGGGAAGAAGTTGGCGCTGAACCGGGAAGTTGGGCAGTTGGACAGTATGACTGTAAGACTGTAGGACTTTAGGACTGTAGGACTGTAGGACTGTAAGACTGTAAGAATTTATTTGCCTGGCGACCTGCTTCCCATCTTCCCATCTTCCCGTCTTCCCGTCTTCCCGTCTTCCCGTCTTCCCGTCCTAACGTCCCCGCAGCCAATCCCGGAACTCCGCCGAGCGCTCGGTGCTGGTGATGGATTCCAGCTCACAAGGGGGTTTTAGCTTGATCTTGATCCGGGCTTTAGAATAGGTGATCATGGTCTCGATGGATTCGAGGCTGATGATAAATCCGCGGTTGATGCGGAAAAACCGCTCAGGGTCAAGCTGTTTTTCGAGCTGGTCAAGGCTGAGGTCCATCGGGTACCGGTCTTTGCCAAAAGAAACACCGAAAACGATCTTCTCGTCGATGTAGAAATAGGCAACATCTTTGATTTCCACCACCCTGATCTGCTGTCCGATCCTTATTACGACCCTTTTGAGGTATTCCGTCGCCGGCCTGGCAAGCATGGCAGACAGTTGGGAAAGATCGAACTGCGGGTTAGAAGGCTGGGTCTTTTTAAACTTACGGATAGCTTCGGCAAGCTCGGTTTTCTTGATCGGTTTGAGAAGATAATCTATGCTGTTGACCTTAAAAGCCTGAATGGCATACTGGTCGTATGCGGTGGTGAAGATGACGGGACAAACCAGGTTCACCTGTTTAAATATCTCGAAGCTGAGCCCGTCGGCCAGCTGGATATCAGACAGTACCAGGTTAGGTTCCGTATGGCTTTTGAACCAGTTAACAGCTGAGGAAATACTGTCCAGCATGTCAAGGACCGTAATTTCCGGGTCAATCTCCACCACCAGCTTCTTAAGCCGCTGGGCAGATGCAGGTTCGTCTTCGATAATCAGTAGTTTCACGGCTAAACTGTTAAATTGTTAAACTGTTATATTGCTTCACCACTTCACCACTCCACCACTCCACCACTTCACCACTTAATCACCGGCAACTTCACCCTGAACACCTCTCCCGTATTTTCAATCACCGTTTCTTCCTTCGTGATCAGCTTATACCGCTTCCTGATATTCTCCAGGCCGATGCCGGTCGAGACATCCGCCGACATCTTCGGCTGCAGGTTATTCTCCACGATGATCTTCCCCTTATCTTCATAAATCTTAATAAACAAAGGCTTATCCTTTGAAATGACATTATGCTTGATCGCATTTTCGATCAGGATCTGCAGTGTCATCGGCGGAATGAACATCCTGTTAAAATTGCTGCCCAGAGAATTATCAAGGTGCAGGTTATCTCCGTAACGTTTCTTCATTAAGAAAAAATAACTCCCGATCAATGCAACTTCTTCTTCTATTTTAATGACTTCCTGGTCTTTATATTGAAGGATGGTCCTGAAGAAGTCGGATAATTTCTCGGTATACTGCAGCGCCTGTTCCGGCTGATCTTCTATCAGCGCCATCAGGGTGCTGAAGCTGTTGAACAGGAAGTGCGGGTTTACCTGGTTTTTAAGTACCTGGAATTCGAATTCCACTTTTTCTTTTTTCTCCCGCTCAATCCTTTTCAGGCGCTCTTCACGATACCGGATGTAAAAATAAATGATACCGGCAATTACGATGATCATCAGCATTATAAACCAGAGCCTCAGCCAGATCGGTCCTTTAACCCTGAACGGATAAGTAACCTCCGGGGCATTCCGGAACGAGCGGTCCAATGAGGAACGGACCTTGAAGGTATATTTTCCGGGGGGCAGGCTTGAGTAAGTGACCTGCCGGTCATAAGTATCTTTCCAGCCAAGGTCATAACCGTCGAGCATTACCTGGTACGTGACTTTCTCAGGATTTGAGTACCAGAGGCCGGAATATCTGAATGAAACATGGTTCTGATTATATCCAAGCACCAGGTTATCCTTCATTTCCCTTGGTTCCAAATAAACGGACAATTCCTCGAGCACCGTCTGGGGACCATAGGCTGAACTTCCGGGCTTAGTCTGATATCGGATGACCCCTGTTCGCGTACCGATCCAGGCATTGCCTTCAAGGTCTTTGCTGATCACGTTCAGATCGGGCGAAATGCCTGAAAGTCCCGGTTGATCTCCATAATGCGCAATGCGACCGGTCGGGATGTGCATTATATCAATTCCATCATCCCGTATGATCAAAACTTCTTCATCAATAACAGATATCCCGGTTATATCAAGGCTTCCCAGGCCCTCGTCTATCCCGTACCGGGTAAACCTTCCATCATTGAATTTAAAAATTCCCTTGCTTGCAGAAGCAATCCAGATATTTCCGAATTTATCCCCCGTAATTGAATAGATCACGTCATCGGTCAGGCCTTCCTTTTCACCATACGTAAACCAGCCTTTCTTTGTCCTGACACTGATCCCGTCACCATCTGTCGCAAACCAAATCTGGTCATAGGGATCTTCAAAAACCGCATAGATAAAATTATTCACCAATCCGTTTTCACGGTTATGGGAGATGATGCTGAAAGGCCCGCTGGCAGCCTTTCCTTTGAGAATCAATTCTGAAGCCCCACCCAGCGTCGCCATCCAGATGGTATCGTTATGCCCTGAAATAGAAAGGACGTTATTATTGACAAGTCCCTGGGATTCCGTGATCTGGAACCAGGTTCCGTCCGCGGGGGAAATCCTGAAAACACCATAGTTGAATGTCCCTGCCCAGACAAAACCGAGATTGTCCTGGAAAAGGCACACGACTTCAAGGTTCGGCAGCCTCACCCCCTGGAGGTATTGTTTTGTGGTACCGTCAAGCAGGTTATAAAGGAACAAGCCCTCGTCGCTGCTGAACCAGAGGGCATTTTTACTGAAAATATCATTCCTGACCGCATGGATATTCTTAAACCGCTGATCGGTTTCCTGGCTCAGAAACATCAGCTTTGTGCCTGTCGATTTATAAATCCCGGAAACCGATACGATCCAGACATTCCCTTCACGGTCTTCTGCAAGATCATTGATTTTGCCGGTTTTCAGGGGCCCGCCGTTAAGTATGCTGCGCAATTCCGCTGAATTCTGCAAGGGATTTATTTCAACAAGCCCACCGGAAGCTGTGGCCACCCATGCCACATTTTGCAAAAACAGGATATCCTGGACCTGTCCGTAAGGCCAGCCGGAATCCGGGTAAGCCCTGATAAACCCGGATCGGTTTTCAATGATATACCCGACACCGCCATCCTGGAAGCCAAGCCAGAGCCTTCCTCTTGCATCTTCTTTAATGACCCTGACCATGACGTCTGGAAGATCGATGCCTACGGGCAAAGACCTGGCGGTTTTCCGCCCATCTTCAAAAGAACATTCAACAATACCTGCATCCGTCGCGGCCCAAATCAAGCCACTGTGGTCACATTCCAGGTCATACACATAATCATCCGGCAACCCATCATCATGGTTGACATTATATACCCTGTTACCGGCATAAAAATAGATCCCTTCTCCGGAAGTGGACCACCAGAGCACGCCACGGTCATCCCTTACGATATCTGTGATGGCTTCACCGGCCGTTCCTTCTTCAGGATTAAAAAGTTGGACCTGTTCCCCCTCCAGGCTGTATATCTTTCCGTCTTTGCAACCTGCCCAGAGGGTCCCGTCTGAACTTTCGAACAAAGCGGTAATGTGAAACTCCACCGAATCAGCCGCAGGGAAAAATTGCCGGTAGCTGACCCCATCATAGCGGTACAATCCGGCATCTGATCCCAGCCATAAATATCCGTCCATATCCTGGATTATCCGGGTAAAAACCGGCTCGCCGGAAGGAATAGGTAATTTAATCCTCTGTATTAAGGGTGTTTGGGCATGAATTAATGCCTGGATAAATAACAGGGCCATCCATATTATGAACCGCCCTGCGACTGGTCTGTATGGGCCCCGTTTCCTATTCACCGCTTTCAACCAGTTCAGCCGTAATGGAAACATCAATGCCCTCGGCAATTTTTTGGTAAACCACCCTTGGGACCTTGATCTGGTGATCTTCAAGTAAAACGGTAAAATCTGCCTTGATAAATATTTTATTGCCCGAAACCTTTATCGTCCCCTTGATTATCCTTTCCTGCCCGACACCATGAATATCCAGGATCCCTTTGGCCCTGACAACCTGCTCCTTATCAGAATTCAAATCAATTACTTCAATGATTTTACCCTTAAAAGTGGAAACCGGGTTATCCTGGATTTCCATATAATTTTCATAAAAATGCTCCTGCTGGAGGGAACTGTTAAACCCGGTGAAAGTCTTGTTATCAATGGTGAAAGCAAAGCTGCGCTCTGCCAGGTTTATCGCCCCGTTAACTTCTGCAGATTCAGCTTTGATGATCTCCAGGGGGGCATTGGAAATAAAGGAAGCTTTGCCCGCATGGGTAATGTAGATATCCTGGGAATTGGATGTGATGGAAATGCCGGAAATGATCAGTATGCTGGCGATAATTCTTTTCAAAGCGGTTTATTTTAAGCGAAGATAATGATAAAATGAAATAATGCTGATAGTCAATGAACCAGGAAGGTTATGGATTGTTTCACTAAATCACGCACGACTTTCTACATTTGCACTTTATTTAAATCAACCCCTGAATGAAAATATTGTTCATCGTCCTTTTCATTATCCTGGTCATCATACTTGGAATCAATCTTCTCGGCTGGTTATTTTCCGCCCCTGTTTACCGCGGTCCGGTAAGTGACCATTTCGACGGCAAGAAATTCAATAACCCGGGCGGGGTCCAGCCCGGCGGGTTCAGGGACCTGGTCAAATGGATGCGGAACAGGGAAAAAGGGGAATGGAAAGAAATTAAGGATGCCGGATTTGGCCCTGCCCCGGAGGAAAGGATCGATGGCGATTCCATCGTAGTCACTTTTGTCAACCATTCGACTTTCCTGGTGCAGACGCAAGGCCTTAACATCCTGACCGACCCGGTTTGGAGCGAACGCGCCAGCCCGGTTTCTTTTGCCGGTCCGAAGCGGATGCGGCCGCCAGGGATCCGTTTTGAAGACCTCCCAAAAATCGACGTCATCCTGCTGACCCATAATCATTACGATCACCTCGACATCAAAACGATGAAAAAGCTGGCAGATGAATATGCGCCGGCAATTTACACCACGCTCGGCGTTGGGAAATATCTTGAAAAAAAAGGGATAAAAAATGTTACAGAGATGGACTGGTGGAATGAGACAGAAATGATCCCGGGCCTGAGGCTGATCTGCACCCCTGCCCAGCATTTCAGCGGCCGCGGCTCATTCGACCGCGACAGGACCCTCTGGTCGGGTTTTGCCATCATGACCGAAAAAGGCAGCATATATTATTCCGGTGATACCGGCTTTGGCGACTTTTTCAATGAGATTGCCAGGCGGATTGCACCGGTACGGCTCGCTTTCCTGCCGATTGGCGCTTACAAGCCGGCCTGGTTCATGTCGCCTATCCATACCTCACCAGCCGACGCGGTAAAAATCCACAAGATCATAAAATCACCTCAAAGCATCGGCATGCATTTCGGCACATTTCCACTGGCAGATGACAGCAGGGAAGACCCGGTGATTGATTTGAAGATAGCTTTAGAGAAGGAAGGGATTCCCGGGGAAGATTTTATTGTGCCGGAGGAAGGGGTTAAAGTCCTGATTAATTAGTCTAACCACAAAGGAACACAAAGGATATTCACTAAGGAACACCAAGGTTTGTTTGTAAAATATATTCTTTTTTTCGCCTTTGTGAATATCCTTTGTGAGCCTTCGTGGTTATAAAAAGGCTGTTTTGGAAAATATCGGAATACTTAACTTTTCAACAATCCCTCCTATCTAAATCAAAAGATATATTTTTAGCTCCCGGAAATTACCAATTCTAACTAATCATCTGCCTGGTTCATGAACCCTGTTAATCCTGCAATTCTCCGCCTCGACGACGGAACTGAATTCCACGGCTATTCTTTTGGTGCGCCTGAATCTGCTGCCGGGGAGGTGGTCTTCAGCACCGCTATGAACGGCTACCCTGAAAGCCTTACCGACCCGTCGTACAAAGGACAGATCCTGGTCGCCACCTTCCCGCTTATCGGGAATTACGGCGTGCCTGAAGTGCTGACCGAAAGTAATATGCCGCAATTTTTCGAATCGGGAAAAGTGCAGGTTTCCGGCCTGGTCATCTCCGATTATTCATTCAGCTATAGCCACTGGAATGCTGCCAAAAGCCTTTCCGACTGGCTGATTGAGAATAAAGTGCCGGGGATTTTCGGCATCGATACCCGTATGCTTACCAAGATCATCCGGGAAAGAGGCGCTATGCTTGGCAAAATCATCATTAAGGATGATATCCCTTTTTATGATCCGAACAAAGTGAACCTTGTCGACCTGGTCTCGATGCGCGATCCTGTCACTTACGGAAATGGCCGCCACAAGATCCTGCTGGTCGACTGCGGCACCAAGAACAATATCATCCGCTGTCTTTTAAAGCGCGACACTACCGTTCACCGCGTCCCCTGGGACTTTCCCGTCGATCCTGCAGGCTATGATGGCGTCCTTTTCTCCAACGGCCCCGGCGATCCCAAAATGTGCAAGGCTACCATAGAATCGGCTCAAAAGCTGATGACAGGCGATGTCCCCGTTTTCGGCATCTGTCTTGGCTCGCAGATCATGGCCCTGGCCGCGGGCACCGATACCTACAAGCTGAAATACGGCCACCGCAGCCATAACCAGCCGGTGATCATGACAGGTACCACCCGTTGCTTTATCACATCCCAGAACCATGGCTATGCCGTGGAAACCGAATCCCTGCCCTCCGCCTGGGAGCCCTGGTTCGAAAACCTGAACGACAAAACCTGCGAAGGCATCCGCCATACTTCGAAACCCTATTTCGCCGTGCAGTTCCATCCCGAAGCCTCCGCCGGCCCGGTCGACACTGAATTTCTCTTCGATTACTTCATGGATAAGGTCAGGGAATATGAAAAATAACATTAAGAAAGTCCTGCTGCTTGGTTCAGGCGCCCTGAAAATCGGTGAAGCCGGGGAATTTGATTACTCCGGGACACAGGCCTTGAAAGCGCTTCGCGAGGAAGGCATCTTTACCATCCTCATCAACCCGAACATCGCCACTGTCCAGACCTCGGAAGGTATGGCCGATAAGATCTATTTCCTCCCTGTCACGCCATTCTTTGTCGAAAAAGTGATCGAAAAGGAACAGCCTGAAGGCATCCTGCTCTCTTTTGGCGGACAAACTGCACTGAACTGCGGTATCGCTTTGTACCAGTCGGGCGTACTGGAAAAACACGGCGTGAAGGTGCTGGGGACGCCGGTCCGCGCCATCCTCGATACGGAAGACCGACAGTTGTTCACGCAAAAACTGGATGAGATTAGTGTGAAGACCCCGCGAAGCCTTGCAGTAACCAGCATCGACGAAGCTGTGAAAGCCGCAGCCAGTCTCGGCTACCCGGTGATCGTCCGCTCGGCTTTTGCACTCGGCGGACTCGGCAGCGGGTTCTGTTCTTCCGAAGCGGAAATAAGGGCTTTAACCCAGAAATCTTTCTCTTACTCAAGCCAGGTGCTGGTAGAAGAATCCCTCAAAGGCTGGAAAGAGGTAGAGTACGAGGTCGTCCGCGATGGTTACGACAACTGCATCACGGTGTGCAACATGGAGAACTTCGATCCGCTTGGCATCCATACCGGCGAAAGCATTGTGGTCGCTCCTTCGCAAACCCTTACCAACAGGGAATATCATAAGCTCCGCGAGCTGTCTATCCGCATCATCCGCCACATCGGGATCGTTGGCGAATGCAATGTCCAGTATGCCCTTGACCCTGATTCGGAAGACTACCGGGTCATCGAAGTTAATGCCCGTCTTTCACGCTCCAGCGCGCTCGCATCCAAGGCTACCGGTTACCCGCTGGCTTTTGTGGCGGCAAAGATCGCGCTGGGCTATGGCCTTTTCGAGCTGAAAAACTCCGTCACACAGGACACTTCAGCCTTTTTTGAGCCCGCGCTGGATTATATCGTCGTCAAAATTCCCCGCTGGGACCTTGGAAAATTCCACGGGGTTTCGAGGGAGATCGGTAGCAGCATGAAGAGTGTGGGTGAAGTCATGGCCATCGGCCGTAATTTCGAGGAAGCCATCCAGAAGGGCCTGCGCATGATCGGCCAGGGAATGCACGGATTTGTAGGGAATAAGGATATCGAGGACATCATCATCGACAAGGAGCTTTCCGTTCCGACCGATATGAGGATCTTCGTTATTGCCATGGCCCTGTTGAAAGGCTACAGCATCGACCGCATATTCGAACTGACAAAGATCGACCGCTGGTTCCTTTCCAAGCTTCAGAACATCTTCGACATGCGAACCGAGTTCCTTCAGTTCAATTCACTCGAAGAAATCCCCGGCCCGCTGCTCCTGAAATCAAAGCAACTTGGTTTTTCCGACTTCCAGATTGCGCGTTTCGTTTTTAAAAGCGACCGCGGCCATATTTCCGATGACCTGCTGAAAGTCCGCAATTACCGCAAGGCAAAGGGCATCGTCCCTTACGTCAAGCAGATCGATACCATGGCTGCCGAGTATCCTGCCAGGACGAATTATCTATATCTCACTTACAACGGAAATGAGCATGATATAACCTTTTCCAAATTTCATGCTCCAACGACAAAAAGCGTTGCTCTACAACCCCCATCCCGGCCTTCCCCCAAACGGGGGAAGGAGAATATGGAGGAATCCGTGGCTGTTCTTGGCTCCGGCGCCTACCGGATCGGCAGCAGCGTTGAATTCGACTGGTGCGGGGTGAATGCGCTCGATACGATCAACAAGGAAGGCTTGCGGTCGATCATGATCAATTACAACCCCGAAACCGTCAGTACCGATTACGACGTGTGCGACAGGCTCTATTTCGAGGAGCTGACGTTTGAAAGGGTGATGGACATCCTTGACCTTGAAAACCCACTCGGGGTGATTGTTTCGACTGGGGGGCAGATCCCGAACAACCTGGCCATGAGGCTTTTTGAACAAGATGTAAATATCCTCGGTACTTCGCCCCTTTCCATCGACAAAGCCGAGAACAGGCATAAGTTTTCCGCCATCCTCGATGAGCTTGACATCGATCAGCCCCGCTGGATAGAATCGTCAACGGTAACTGATGTTTTTAAGTTTACGGAAGAAGTCGGATTCCCCGTGATCGTGCGGCCTTCCTACGTTCTTTCCGGGGCGGCGATGAACATCGTTTCCAACAGCACCGAGCTTGAGCATTTCCTTGACATGGCTGCGGAAGTTTCCAAGCAATACCCGGTTGTTGTCTCGAAATTCATCGAAGATTCCAAAGAAGTCGAGATGGATGCCGTGGCCAGGGATGGCGAGATCATATGCTACGCCATTTCCGAGCACGTCGAATTTGCCGGGGTCCATTCCGGCGATGCCACCATGCTGTTCCCGCCGCAGAAGATCTATGTCGAAACCGTAAGGAGGATCAAGCGCATCAGCCGGCAGATCGCGGAACACCTGAACATTTCCGGGCCTTTCAACATTCAGTTCCTGGCCAAGGACAACGACGTGATGGTGATTGAATGCAACCTGCGGGCTTCGCGCAGCTTTCCATTCATCTCTAAAGTCCTGAAAACTAATTTCATTGAAATCGCCACCCAGATCATGCTCGGAAAGCCTGTTACAAAGCCCGACAAATCACTGTTCGACCTGGATTATGTAGGCGTAAAAGCTTCCCAGTTCTCTTTCAGCCGCCTCCAGAAAGCCGATCCCGTGCTCGGCGTAGAGATGGTTTCCACCGGCGAAGTAGGCTGCATCGGCGACAATTACTACGAAGCCATTCTCAAATCCATGCTCTCCGTCGGCTACACCATACCGCAAAAAGCCGTTCTTTTCTCCAGCGGTCCCTCGCGTTCCAAGGTTGAGCTGCTGAACAGCGCCCGGATGCTGCAGGAGAAAGGACTTACGATCTATGCCACCGGCGGTACGCACGACTTCTTCAACGAGAACGGCGTCAAATCCATCATGCTCCACTGGCCCGGCGAAGCAAAGGAGCCTAACACCATGGATTACCTGAAGCAAAAGAAGATTGACCTTGTCATTAATATCCCAAAAAATCTAAGTTCCAGCGAGCTCGACAACGACTACCGCATCCGCCGCAGCGCCGTGGATTTTAACATTCCGCTGATCACGAATGCAAGGCTGGCCAGTGCGTTTATTTATTCGATCTGCAAGATTGAAATTGAGGAGATAGGGATCAAGTCCTGGGACGAATACGAGTAGGGCTTGCCATCGGCCCCCTCCCGGCCATCGGCCCCGTCCCAGCCTCCCCGCTATTGACCCCCTCCCGACCTCCCCCAAACGGGGGAGGAGGAAAGAATCTCCAAGCCCAAAGGGCTTAAATGTGAATAACCGGTCGTGAAACGTCCGGCAAATAGCACGCTACCGGAAACCCCAACCCTGAAAGGGGTTGAACCTGTCGGCGGTCAGCAGTCGGCGGTCGAAACATTGGAACATTGGAACAGTGGAACAGTGGAACAATGGAACTTTGGAACAATGGAACTTTGGAACAATGGAACTTTGGAACAATGGAACTAAAAATATTTCCTCCAACCCCTTGCATTTCTCATACAAACGCTCTACTTTTATCATACTATCTTGTTGGCAAGTTGAGTGCAATTAAAGACATTTATCCATTATTTTCGGACTGCACTTATCCGAAACCTCTAATCAGATAATAGGATAAAAGATTATGAAAAACCGGGATGTTTATTTTACTTTTCAGTTCATCCTGATTTTTTCACTGCTATCATTCTTGAGTAGTTGTGAAAAAGATCAATACAAGCCTATTGCTCAGAAACCAACTTTAATTTCAACAGCGATATCTGATATAACTCAAACTTCTGCAATAAGTGGAGGCAATATTGTAAGTGATGGAGGGGCATCCATTACAGCAAGAGGTGTTTGTTGGTTTACTTCAGACAATCCGACTATATCTGATTTTAAAACTTCTGATGGAATTGGTACTGGCATTTTTACAAGTAATATAAATGATTTATTCCCTGGTAAGCTGTATCATCTTCGGGCTTATGCCATTAATTCAGAAGGTGTCGGATATGGACCAGATATTTCGTTTACAACAATTTCATCCACATCATTATCAATTGGCGATACATATCAAGGAGGTATTATTTTCTATTTGAGTGGAACCTACCCTAATCAGAATGGACTTGTTTGTGCTCCCAACGACCAGGGTACAGCTGTCCCCTGGTATTCTCAAAGTTATATTTACTATGGTACAACCAGCACTGCTATTGGTTCTGGGCAAACGAACACCAACTCCCTTGTCAGTATTCTGGGAAATGGCTACTATGCTGCTAAGTTTTGTGATGACCTGGTATTAAATGGTTTTGATGATTGGTTTTTACCTTCCAGAGATGAATTGGCACTAATGTATACCAATTTGAAAACTAATGGATTTGGGAATTTTTCTAATAGTAGCTATTGGAGTAGTTCAGAGTATGATTATTTAAATGCATATGCCCAATACTTTAGTAGTGGCCGGCAGAGTTGCAATAATAAATTTCATAGTTATTCTATACGAGCCGTTAGGGTTTTTGGAGTCCTGAAGAAAAACCTGCATGGCGACGCTGAAACCCGACACGATGTAAAAAAGTCGATATTCGTAGATCCAACACCCGGCTGTGAATAGATTTTCAGTTTTTACTTTACAATATTCAATCTTGAACCTGAATTTTCAATATTAGATTCTACTTCCTCAATCCTAGATCCTAGATCTCGCTTGCCATCGGCCCCCTCCCGACCTCTCCGCCAATGGCGGAAGGAGAAGAAGGGAAC
>CAYJNJ010000112.1:0-12500 GCA_964371595.1 uncultured Bacteroidales bacterium
AGGATGTAATCGACTTTGGCTTCATCTTCACTATCCCTTGCCGCACCCATCACATCCTGGTAGTTGGTACGGTCCATCACCAAAATCTTATCAACCCGGTCGAAATCCCGGACAGTAAACATCCTGGCGACATGGCCTGTGAGATCAAGGCCATGAGCGGCAGCAACGGCTATGGAACGGGGATCGGCAGGATCGCCGCGATGAAAAGTTTCAAATCCGCAGGAATCAACTTCAAGATTGAGATGGAGTCCCTTGATTTTATCGGCCATGATTACTTTAGCAAGAGGGGAACGACAAATATTACCCAGGCAAACGAATAAGATTTTCATTTATCAAAAGTAGGGAAAAAGTGAAATCTGGGAGGGATGGCTATATTGTTAAATTGTTAAGCTGTTAAAATTGTCCAACTGTCCAACCGTCCAACTGATTTACACCATTTTGATCTTTTTGTCCAGTTCCTCGACGTAGATGCGGAATTGCTTATCGGTATCGATGAGGTTGTTCACGGTGCGGCAGGCGTGGAGCACGGTTGCATGGTCCTTGTTTCCGCAGTGAAGGCCGATGGTAGCAAGAGATGATTTCGTGTGTTTTTTGGCGAAATACATTGCCAGTTGCCTGGCCTGGACGATCTCCCGCTTGCGGGTTTTTGAACTGATAGAATCAACGGGCAGGTTAAAGTAATCGCATACGATCTTCTGGATGAAGTCGATGGAGATTTCACGGGAAGTGCTCTTGACGAACTTGTCGATCATCTGCCGCGCCAGTTCCAGCGTAATGGGCTTTTTGTTGAGCGATGACTGGGCCATGATGGAGATCAGGGCGCCTTCCAGCTCACGGATATTGGTATTGATGCTGTAGGCCAGGTATTCGATCACTTCCGGCGGCATTTCGATGCCGTCATGGTATAGTTTTTTCTGCAGGATCGCAATGCGTGTTTCAAGATCAGGTGGTTGAAGGTCGGCAGCAAGTCCCCATTTAAAGCGCGACAGCAGCCTTGGCTCTATGCCTTTCATCTCGACCGGCGCCTTGTCGGATGTCAGCACGATCTGCTTGGCGTTCTGGTGAAGCTGGTTGAAGATATGGAAGAAGACGTCCTGTGTTTTTTCCTTCCCTGAAAGGAACTGGATATCGTCGACAATCAGGACATCGATCATCTGGTAGAAATGAATGAAATCATTCTGGTTATTATTTCTTACAGATTCAATGTATTGTCCGACGAACTGTTCGGTTGAGACGTATAAAACGGTCTTGTCGGGGAAATTGTTCTTTACCTGGATGCCGATGGCATGTCCAAGATGGGTTTTCCCGAGGCCGACGTTAGAATAAAGATATAATGGGTTGAAGGCAGTCTTACCGGGATTCTCAGCAACAGCAAAGCCGGCGGAGCGTGCCAGCCTGTTGCAATCACCCTCTATGAAATTTTCAAAGGAATAATTTTCAACCAGTTGCGAATTGACCTTGATCTTTTTGAGGCCGGGGATCACGAATGGATTCGGGATCTCTTTTGATCCGCCCCGGTTCAGGTCGATCGGCATGGATACCGATGGGTTTCCAAGGGATTTTCTGTTTGAAGCAGGGATTTTGATCGCAACCGGATCAGGGTTATCGTAATTGTTTTCCATCAGGATGCTGTACTCCAGCCTTCCTTCCGGGCCAAGCTCTTTTTTGATGGTTTTCTTTAACAACCCGACGTAGTGCTCTTCAAGCCATTCATAAAAGAACTGGCTCGGGACCTGTATTGTCAGGACATTATTATCCAGCTTAACCGGGTGGATGGGAAGAAACCATGTCTTAAAACTCTGGTAATGGATGTTATCCTTGATGACTTTCAGACAATCTTCCCACACCTCAGTACAAGTTCTTTTCATACTAAAAACCCCCGTTTCGCTTTCTAGTGCTAATTGAAATTAATATTTATTAGTTCTGTTTGAAAATCAGGATCTTTATCCCTGGCAATGACCCTGAAATGATTTTCAACAAAAATGGCATTAAAAAAGTTTAAAAAAAAAGTTATTTTGCTATTGACAATGAAATATTTTTAGCTTATATAGTCAATCAGGGGTCCCATTAGTGTCCTAATGTTAAAGAGTTGATTTTCCAAGTATTGAGTTAGTCGAATTTGAGAGGGAAAAAGTACAAAATAAAACAATAACATTCAAGAAAAAACTTTTTAAAATTAATTTAAATTACAAGGATTTCTATCATTTCATGAGATGATAATTTTTGCACCAGTGATTCAAAATTCCCCTTCCTGACTTCCAGCAATATAGAACATATTTCCAGCGATTCCTGGCTCAGTATCCGCACCCCTTCATCCCGTAATATGCGCATCACATGATCCATATTGATGTAATCAAACCTGATTTCCACTCTGACGTTCCATGTTTTCAGGATAATACTCCCATTACTGATGGCATCCCTGGAGGCTGTTTTATAAGCCTGGATCAGGCCGCCGGTCCCTAGTTTCACCCCACCGAAGTACCGGACCACTACAATAAGCACATTTGTAATACTGGATGACTGGATCTGGCCGTATATTGGCTTACCCGCGGTACCTGAAGGTTCACCGTCATCATTCTGCCTGAATTCGTATGGCTCGGGACCTAAGCGATAAGCATAGCAGTGGTGCCGTGCATCATGATACTGCCTGCGCAGCCTTTCCAATTCCGATTTAACTTCATCTACTGAGCTGACAGGCACCGCAATTGCGATGAACTTGCTGCCTTTCTCTTTGTAAAATCCTTCTGCCGGACCTTCAATCGTCTGGTATTCATCCGGTGCCATCGTTGTCAGTTATAAGCAATGATTAATATAGCAATGATAGCTAAAATTATCCCGCTAATGTTGGTCCACGTCAGTTTTTCCCTGAAGCCAAAATAGCCTGCCAATCCGGTAAGGCTAACAATTGCGACATTTGCGACTGGGAATACTACCGAGCTTTCAAATACGGATATGGCTTTCAGCATATAATAAGTCGATCCGAAATTGATCAGGCCAAGAAAAATGCCACCATAAACAGGCAGAGGTTTAATAATAGTCCTGGCTCTGATAACCCGGACCATCAGGACAATGAACCCGATCACAAATCCCGTGGAGAAAACCACCGAAAGAAACAAAACAAGGTCATCTTTAATATGGTAATGATCGGCAAATTTCATCGTAGTGTCCACTGCACCGTTGCCAAGGAATACCAGGAGCGGCAGGTAAGTGTATTTTGCTTTCCAGGCAATGGGTTCTTTTTTCCTGAAAACCAGGTAAAAGGCGGCCAAAGCCAGAAGGATGCCTGTAAGTCTTATCCAGTTCAAGGATTCTCCCCAGAATAGCATGCTTATTATAATAGGTATGACCAGCGACATTTTACTGGCGACCGAAGTCACGGCCACGCCAACTTTCTGGCATGCCAGTGCAAAAAAGAAAAAAGTGCAGATGAACAGCACACCCAGGACCAGGGACGTGCCAAACCAGCTGAAATTCGGCAGGATGGAAGGGGACCATTCCGTGCCTGTTATAATAAAGCCCAATACAGCTGCTGTGAGGTAATTTACAACGATGGCCTGTAAATTATCGACCTTGTAACGGTCGAAAAGTTTAAAAGCGATAAATATAAGTACTGACTGGATAACTGACAGGGCAATGTAAACCATCACAAATACTTTTTGTAAAAGTTAATATGACGGTCGGCAATGGCTTCCCAGCTGAAATTCTCGCGGATGAGCTTCGATGCTTCGATCCCAAGCCGGTCACGGAAATCAACATCCTCCAGCAGCCTTATCATTGAGCCGGCGAATTCCTCTTCGTTTTTAGGATCGATCAGCAGTCCGTCCTTTTCATGGGTCAGGACAGTATTGATCCCACCGAACTTTGATGCAATTACGGGAATGCCGCTGGCCATGGCTTCCTGGACAGTCATCCCGAAAGGTTCGAAGATGGATGGCATAACAAAAAATTGTGCATTCTGGTAATAAGGTACCATCAGGTTTTCACCGACATGCCCTACAAAAACGATCTTGTTTTCAATCCCTTTTTCACGCATGATCCGGTCCATCATATCGAGGACCTCCTGCTCCCTGGGTTGTGGATTTGCAGACCCACCCCCTGTGACGAGGGAAACATCCTTTATCTTTTCGCAAACCTTTGCAAAGGCATTAAGCAGCAGGTCATAGCCTTTATTGCTGTCAACACGGCTCAGGCAGAAAATATATTTTTCAGGCAGCTCGGTTTTATGGTGTTTTTCCCCGGGATGTAAAGGTTTGAATTTGTGTATGTTGACACCGGGTGGGATGACTTCGACATTTTCCCTGTCGTATCCGTATAATTTCCGCAGTTTTTCAAGTTGAAGCAGGGAAGTAACCGTATGTCCATTCAGCGTGGCATAGATCCTTTTTTCTTCAGCGATCCGGTGATTAAAATTAAATTCAAGTTCCATTTCAGCCGGGTCGCCCTCCATACGTTCCCTCTTCCATGCCCCCAGTGAATGGGCGGTGAAATAGGCCGGTTTGTTAAAGATCTTCGCCAGTTCCAGGGTCACAAGCCCCGCGTCAACATAATGCCCGTGGAAAAGGTCGTAATCGAGCTGGTTCTCACGGATGAAACTGGCGAGGTTCGCCGTCAGTTCGGGCAGGAGTCCATAAATTTTTTCCTTGATCACAAATTCCCATGGACCGGCCGGGATACGGATCACCCTGACATCCGGAAACCCGGGCAGTGGATCGATCTGCTTTCTTTCCAGGTCAAACCAGCGGGTGAAAATATCGACCTTGATCCCAAGTTTTGATAGGGCTTTGGCCAGCTCCAGCACATAAAGCACCTGGCCCCCGGTATCGGTCATCCCAAGAAAAGGCTTTGGGTCGAAATATCCATGCGTACTGAGCATGGCAATGCGTTTGAATGGCGTATTCATATATTTCTGAGGGATCTGAAATCTTTAGTTATAATAATATCGGCCATGGATTTATGCCCTGAAATAATCCGGTGCTCGATCTCCAGGATTTGCTCCAGGTATTCATCCTGCTTCTCCCGGTTCCGTTTCAGCCTGTCTTCCCGGGTGTCGTTATTGTCCCGGTCGATGAAGACCCGGCAGTCGATTTTGTCAAGGAGTGTGGTATAGGTACCATCGATGATGATCACCTTAAATGGAGAAAGATCAACGGTTTCTGTGCTGATCCGGTCCTCAGCAAAAATTACCAGGGGCTTTTCAATAATGGTTATTCCGGATATTAGTGATGAAATGTTTTCGTTAAGAAGTTCAAGCCGCACTTCCCCGGGCCCGATGCGGCTGATATCCCTGGCACGCATGGCAGCATTGGTTTTTGGCGGGTACTCGAAATAATCGTCCTGCTGAAATATAAATGAAGGGATACCGGCTTCTTCAAGGCAATCTTTCAATGCACTGGCAATCTCTGATTTACCGGCCCCGGATTCCCCTGCAACAGTAAAGAAAAATATACCGGGTTTCAACCGGATTCCAGACATCGTCATCTGAAAGATTTCACTTGCAGCGAGCCGGTGCTGCTCACCAATCATCAGTATATCGCCTCTCATGCAATGATGCTCAATTTATTTTAGAATGAATGTATTTTCAAAGTTAGAATATTCTTAATTTGAATTCTAAAATAGAAAGACATTATTAAAACAAACCGGATTACAATGTGGAGAATCAAAGGGCTCAGAGATAATATGATACAGGAATTGTGCGCTATTTATCCTGAAAATGAAAGCAGGCAGATGGTGAACTGGCTTATCCTTTCTGTCACTGGATGGGATAGTGCCAAGATAGCAATGGAGCCGGAAATAATTGTCCTCGACCCGATTGTGGACAGGCTTAAAGTGGGACTTAATGAGTTGCTGGCCCACAAGCCGGTTCAATATGTTACCGGCCAGGCCTTTTTTTATAACCTGGAACTGGATGTAAATCCATCAGTCCTTATCCCCAGGCCTGAAACGGAAGAACTCGTGAAATGGATCTGTGACGACCACAAAGCGTCCGAAGGGATTCACGTCCTTGATATCGGAACGGGAAGCGGATGTATCATCCTGGCCTTGGGTCGCCGGTTAAACAAGCCTGAACTCACGGCAATCGACATTTCCATTGCGGCGCTTGAAACGGCCCGGGGCAATGCCAGGAAATTCCGGCTGAATGTCGATTTCAAACGGCTGGATATCCTTACCGCTACTGAACCCATCGGCGCACAAGCATTTGATGTGATTGTCAGCAACCCGCCTTATGTCAGGAATTCAGAGCGTGAGTTGATGAAGCCGAATGTCCTTGATTACGAACCGGAGCTTGCGTTGTTTGTCACGGATGAGGATCCGCTGGTGTTCTACAGGGCAATTGCCCGGTTTGTGGAGAAAAATCTGGCGCCTGGCGGAAAACTATATCTTGAGATTAATGAAAATCTTGGAAAAGAAGCCGTTGAATTGTTTAAGGAAAGTGGTTTTGAAGATGTTACTTTAAAAAAAGATTTCCAGGGAAAAGACAGGATGATTCGATGCAGGTTCGTTACTAGCTAACTGTTTAAAATTAAACACAATAGGCACATTAGAATACATAAAATTTCACATTAGGACTTTTGTGTCCCTACTGTGACCTATTGTTCCTATTGTGTTAAAAATAGAGGAATTTTTATGCAATTACTCTCCTTCAACAGATATTCCAAACCGATAAACCGTCACCGAAGTGAAAATCTCCCCCGGCCGTAGAATAGTATTCGGAAAAGCAGGCTGGTTTGGCGAATCAGGAAAATGCTGCGTCTCAAGGCAAAGCCCGTAATGCTTATTATATTTTTTTCCACCCTTCCCGGTGAGGGTCCCATCCAGGAAATTCCCGCCATAGAATTGAATGCCAGGCTGATCTGTAAACACTTCCATCACCCTGCCTGTAGTATTTTCCCTTAACTCAGCAGCTTTGGCCAGTTTCCCGCTTGTATTCAGAACGAAATTATGATCGTAACCTCCATCAACTCCACTCATGTCCTTTCCAATGGGTTTTAGTTGCCTGAAATCCATCGGGGTGCCGGTCACATTCCTCAATTCTCCTGTCGGGATAAGCTGCGGATTGACCACTGTGTACCTGTCGGCATTGATCATCAACTCATGTTCAAGGATATCGCCGTTTCCTTCGCCAGCCAGGTTGAAATAACCATGATAGGTGAGGTTGACGGGCGTGGGCTTGTTGGTTTCTGCAAAATACCTGATCTTCAGTTCGTTTGATGGTGTCAGTGTATAGATTACCCTGACTTTCAGTTCGCCGGGATAGCCCTCTTCCCCGTCAGGACTTGTATAAGTCAGTTCAACACCAGCTTCTTCACCTTCCCTGTATTCCCGGGCATCCCAGACTTTTTTATCAAAGCCGGAAATTCCCCCGTGAAGGTGGTTTTCGCCATTGTTTGCAGCCAGTACGTAACTTTTTCCTTCAAGATCGAATATCCCTGCGGCAATGCGGTTGGCATAGCGGCCGACCAGGCATCCGAAATAGGGATGGGTAGCTGTGTAAGCGGCCAGGCTGTCGAAACCGAGAACCACATCATCCATTTTCCCATCTTTGCCAGGTACCAGGATGGAGGTAACTATTCCGCCATAATTGGTAAGGCTGACTTTCATTTTATTTTCCGAAACCAGGGTGAAAAGAAATACATCTTTATTTTCGATCCGGCCAAAAAAGCTTTTTTCGATTGTGATCATGTGGGTGATATTTTTTGCGGGCATGGATTTATTATCAGCATTTCTGATGCAACTGACAGCAAGGATAATAACCAGGGAGGTTAGTAAGAATTGATTAAAGGATCGGTATTTCTTCATTTTATTTTGTGACAGGTAAATTTAGAATAAAATTTTCGGTGAAAATAATTTTGAACCTGTTAATTGGTTCAAATATCAGATATATCTTTAATTTTACTAAGATAAACCCGGCAAAAAAATAAAATATGACTAGCAGCTTTAACCTGGAATGGATCGATTATGCGATCATGATTATTTACTTCCTTTTTGTGCTTGGTATAGGCTGGGCGCTGAAGAAGTACATGAAAGACGCCAAAGCATTTCTTGAAGCCGGGCGCTCGATGCCGGCCTGGGTAGCGGGTCTCGCTTTCATTTCCACGAACCTCGGTGCCCTGGAAGTTATGGGGATGACAGGTTCGGGTGTTAAATACGGTATGCTGACCACCCATTTTTACTGGATTGGGGCAATACCGGCCATGGTTTTCCTTGCCCTGTTCATGATGCCGTTTTATTACGGATCCAAGGCCAGGTCGGTACCTGAATACCTTAAGTTACGATATGATGAAAAAACACGCGGGCTGAATGCTATCCTGTTCGCCGTCATGACCATCCTTGCCTCCGGTATTTCGATGTACGCTCTGGCAATCCTCATGGAAAAGGTCCTTGGATGGAATTTTCATATGAGCCTCGTTCTTTCTGCTGCTATCGTTTTAGGTTATACGTATTTAGGAGGATTATCTTCCGCGATTTACAACGAAGTCCTGCAGTTCTTCATCATCGTAATTGGTTTGCTGCCGGTCGTTTTCCTGAGTTTGAAGGATGTCGGCGGCTGGAATGGCTTGCAGGAACAGCTGGCCCCGATCGCCACAAATGCCGGCTATGCAGCCGACACCTGGACCACGACCTGGAAATATACGGGCACGGCGGCGGCCAACCCGATGGGGGTCGAATGGTATAGTATTGCCGCTGGGTTGGGCTTTGTGCTTTCATTCGGTTACTGGTGCACCAACTTCCTGATCGTCCAAAGGGCCATGTCGGCCAAGTCTACCGTGGCCGCCCGCAATACGCCACTTATCGGTGCATTGCCCAAGATGTTCATCCCCTTCCTGATCATTGTTCCCGGTATCATTGCCCTGGTACTCATGAACAACCCGCTTTCGGGATTCGAATTGCCGGTAAACGATGCAGGCCAGCCCATTTACGACTATACGATCATCATGCTGCTTAAGCAATACCTTCCGGCCGGTGTGCTGGGGCTGGGGATTACCGCGCTGCTGGCCTCGTTCATGTCGGGGATGGCGGGAAATGTATCAGCATTCAATACAGTTTGGACCTATGATATATACCAGAGCTACATCCGGCCGGTAACCGGGAACAAGGAAGCCGACGAAAAGCATTACCTTGGGGTTGGCAGGCTGGCAACCATCTTCGGGGTGGTGGTCAGTATCGCCGCCGCATACCTGGCCAGCCTTTTCGGCAATATCATGGACTTCCTGCAAACGATCTTTTCGATGATCAACGCGCCGCTGTTTGCCGTTATCTTCCTGGGGATGTTCTGGAAACGGACCACCGGGCATGCAGCCTTCACCGGTCTCCTTGCCGGTTTCCTGATCGCCTTGCTGCATCATGGGCTTACTTTCCCGGCTGGCGCCGATACCCTGGTCAAAGGCGGATGGATCGCCCATGTGCACCAGTACCCGGTAGAAATGGCCCAGAACTTCTGGACTGCAATCTACGCCTGCGCTACCAGCGCCACCGTCTCGGTCGTTTTATCTTTGCTGACAAAGCAGAAGAAGTCGGATGCGGAGCTGAAAGGACTGGTTTATTCCCTCACCCCCAAAGTGCAGGAAGAAGTGGTTCCCTGGTACCAGAGGTCGACAACCCTGGCGATCTTCGTGCTGGCAATTGCTACCGTGCTGACGATAATTTTCTGGTAAACCTCACCCCCTGACCCCCTGGATCCCCGCGAAAGCGGGGACCTAACGGAGAGGGGAGGCAAGGAAGAAGCAAATTCAATAGAATAATTCAAAATTCAACATTCAAAATTCAACATTCAACATTTCTATTATGGGTTTAGATATAAAACTTCCGATCGGCGCAATGTTTGCCATCATTGGCCTTTTACTCACTATTTACGGGCTTTTCACAGCATCCAATGCGGAAATGTACTCGCGTTCGCTGCATGTCAATATTAACCTGTGGATTGGTGCTACAATGCTTGTTTTTGGGGTAATTATGCTGCTGCTGGTAAAGCGGCCGAAGAAATGATTATCTGATTTGGCAATTTATGAATTGATCGGTTTGACGATTTTCGATATCAGTTAACGATAATTTTACCCGTCAGCCCCCGATCGGAATTGATCTGCAGGAAATAAATGCCTGGGATAAGATTCTTCAGGCTGATAAATGTCTTTTCTCCGGAAATGATCCCTTCTTCCACAGCTTTCCCGGTCAGGTCAAAGATGTGAAAACTGTTTCCAACAAGGTAATCCTTTGATTCAATAATGACCCCGGCATCGACAGGATTTGGAAAGATTTTAAATTCTTCTTCTGATTCATCCGGCCTGGCCGGAATATCATTCAGCAATGGATTGGACGTTAAAATGCTTGCCTGGCCAAAATATTCGGTGAGATAAATGTACCCGTCTTTACAGAACAGGTCGGTTAGCGGCCAGACATCTGAAAAGCCTTTGTAGTCAAGGCCTGTACGGTAATAGGCTGTTTCCTGGAGCGTATTCCGGTCATATGCTTTAAGACCATACAATGTATGCCCAATGTACATGCCCAGGGAATCGGCTGCCAATGCCTGCGGAACCCCCTCTGGCAAATTTACCACCTGGCTTTCTTCAAGCAGCCATCCTCCGATACCATTAATAAGGTGGTAACGTACAAGCCCTTTCCATGTTACGTAAACAAAGACAGTATCTTTATAAACCGCCAGCTCTTTGCCATCCTGGATACCCGGAAAAGCAACACCCGCCAGAAATTCCATCCCGCTCTCTGTGAGGCCGAAAGCTTCCAGCGAATCATTGTTGCAGATGAACAAGACATCATCTTTACTTAATTCCATATCCATGACGTCGACCTGGAGGGTTTCTTCCAGGACCGGCGAAGCAGGATTCAGTACATTGATGATCTTCAGCCGTTGCTGGTTGCCTTCGAGATGATCAAGGTAAACGCGGTTCCCATTCACTACCATCCTGCTGAACCCATAACCCACGGCCCCGCCAAGGGAAGCGATATCGCCAACCCTGTTAAGCGTCTGGGAATCATATACCCTGAATGGCTCATAAGTCTGGTATAAAGCATAGATATAGCTCCCATCCGCAGAGAATTTAACATCCTGGCAAAATCCGCCATCATTGTTTACATCAAGCAAAACCGGCGCCATGGGATCACTTATGTCAAAAAGCTTAAAACCATAACCTTCATTGGCAAGGACCAGCCTGTCATCATAAACATCGGATTTCATCGCCCATCCGCCGGTAGGCATATCGCCTTCATCAACTTCATCAAAAATATCACTGATATCAAGGGTTTTAATGCCATACCATTCGGAAGCTACATACAGATCAGGGGGGGCGATGGCAATGTCGAAATACCAGAGACCGGCAAATATTTCAGTAAGAAAGTGGATATCCTGCGGCGAAACGGCATCATACACATAAAGCTGGCCATAGGCAGGATCGGGGAATACCCAGCCGGGACCCAACCCGGCAGTGGTTACCACGTAAAGCGTATCGTTGATATTCACTGCGTTACGCGCATTGGCAATGGCGAAGCCGATGAATCCTTCGATCGTATCCCGGAAAACTTCTACAGGCAGGGAAACTTCGCTGATATCCAGGGAATAAAACAATCCCCTGGCATCCAGCGGGTTTGCATAATTCTGCGTTCCTCCTAAAACATGAAGCAGATCGGTATCCTTCCCGAAAATGACATTCTCCGGGTCACAAAATGTTTGAGGGAACCAGGATAATTGTTCCAGATTATTAAGATCGATAATATAAACTCCATCCCCGGTATTATTTCTGCCCACAGTATATGCATAAAGGTTCCCTTTTACATCGCCGCCTGAAATGAATCCATTGCCACTGATCGTTCCGAAAGAGCCAAGCCGCTGGTAATCATCGCCCTGGTCCTTAACCATCACTACCATCTTATTTGATGCTGAAACAATTGTATCGCCAAAAAATGAAAGATCATGGGTAGCCTCGCCATTTTCCGATGGCAGGTATTGCCAAGTTACTTCAGGTTCAGCCGGGTCTTCAATGTCCCATTTGAAGATCCCGTCATGATTGGCAGCCATAAAGAGGTCATTACCACGGACCTTCAGGTCAGTGATAAATGAACGGCACCGGTATTCAAAAAGCAGCGGATAGGGCGGATTGCCCTGGGAAACATCATACACCCGGAGCGTGCTGCCGGTCCCGCTGTAAAGATAATTGCCGTTAAGCTCCACCTGCTGGCAGGCAGCCCCGGTCGTGGCGGAAAGGAAGTAAAGATCATTCTGCGCAGTCAAAACAGATGACTGTATTACGAATAGTAGAACCAATAATGTATTCGTTTTCAATCCTCACGGGTTTATATGAATAAAGATACATAAATAGAACTGAGAAAGTCAAGTGTCTGCAAAAAGGAATTCCAACAATTTGGAACCTGGAATTTGGAACCTGGAATTTGGAACCTGGAATTTGGAACCTGGAATTTGGAATCTGGAATTTGGAATCTGGAATTTGGAACCTGGAATTTGGAACCTGGAATTTGGAACCTGGAATTTGGAA
>CAYJNJ010000113.1:0-12123 GCA_964371595.1 uncultured Bacteroidales bacterium
ATTCAGTATAATAATGGAGAGCCCTGATTCCTGGCTGGGATGCGGTACTTTTAAAAATATCACGGATAGATCTATTGATGACATGTGGGCTTTTAGAATGGACAGCTCCGGAAATATACTTAATGATACAATACTTGGAACCATTGATACCAATGAATACGCTTCTTTTGGAAGGGCGGTTGCCAAGGATAATGAAGACAATATTTTTATTTCTGGAACGCATAATGTAACAGTTGGTTTTTTCCCGAATGTTAAATCATGGATAAGTCTTACAAAACTGGATCCTCAGTTTAACCATGTGTTCACCAGATATTATAATCCAGATGAAAAATACTACGAAAACTTTGATATTAAAGCCTGCTCTGATGGTGGAATTCTACTGTGCAACCTAAGATATGACAGCGACGACAATACTACACCCCCACTCAATTTTGATGCCTGGGTTTTGAAAGTAGATAATAATGGCTTGATGACTGGGATAAATGATGGATCGGATTTTGAAATCCAAAATGTGCTTATTTACCCCAATCCCGGAAATAGCAATATCAATATTGTAAGCCCCTGGACCAACTCCACTTTAAATCTTTATACAAGAAATGGGATTTTAATCCTGTCAAAGGAATTACATCAGATCAATACCGTCGTCAACACAGCAAACCTGGCTTCAGGCGTATATTTTTGGACAGTTACCCAAAATGGTAATAAATTAATCGAATCTGGGAAGTGGATTAAGAGGTGATTAAATTTCACTAAAGTTATTGACTTAATAATCAGCTTTTTTGTGATATTTTGTGTTTTGGTGTTTTTGTGGCTAATTGCCACATTATTGCTTAAAAGTTTTTACCTTAAAAGCCCCTCAATCTCCTTCCCGTAATCATATTGCAGATCTTCATGCAAGGATAGCATCGTTTTGCGGATAGATGCTATCAGCCTGTCGTAAAGGCCGGCCAGGACGGTATTTTTATGTATGGAAGGCCTGAACTGGTTCAGCTTATAACAGAAGTAGATCAGCAGTTCAACCTCTGTTTCTTTTTGTCCTGAATAACGGATGAATTTCCGGGTGGTCCGCAGTATCTTGCGGATGCTTTTTTTTATGAAATAGGTCGATGTCCTATTAATCTGTTCAAACTGCTCGTCGATATCTGACTTTACGCTTTTGATATAGCCTGGCTCATCGGATGAATCAAACAGAAGATAAGTGAGCAGTTCCTTGTTTTCCTTTTTGAACCGCGATAAACGCAGGCACAGCTCTACCAGTTCGCCCGGCGAGCGCGTCCTTAACTCTTCTTTGAGTCCCTTTATGGATTCCGGCTTATTGATCTGCTTTATCTCCTATCCTTAATTGTTCCAGAGTTCCATTGTTCCAGAGTTCCATTGTTCAATTGTTCTATTGTTAAAAGACAACCAATGACAATCATTTCTCCCTTATCACCCTATCACCTTTTCACCCCGCTTCCCCGCTTCCCCGCTTCCCCGCTTCCATGCTTCCCTGCTTCCATGCCTCCATGCCTCATTCCTTCCAGTACCCCTCCCTCGAAAGCAAATGGTCCAGGTTTGCGATACCGTAAATAATTATGGCCGTAACAATGCTTGTATGCTCCTGGTATTCCCTGATACTCATGTTGTACAGGTCCCGTTCGGTGTGCCAGATCTCATGGTAGTTGAAGTCGTAGCCTTTAGGGTCGCCGCAATTGATGTGGATGGTGGGCACCCCGGCAACGGCAAACGGCCCGCTGTCGGTGCCCCAGGCTTTTTCGGGCTTCTCCGAAGGCTGCCGCTCTTCGATCTTGAATGGAAAATCAGGGTTGATGCCGTCTATCGGTGCACAGATCTGCTTAAAATCTTCCATCATGGCCGCCGGGACAGAAATCCCCGTCGGAACGGTAGGTCCCCCGTCGCGGTTGAGCATATTGGAGATCTTATCCAGCTTGTCGCCGTTCCGGTCGATCCAGCTCTGGGAGCCTAACAACCCGAATTCCTCACCGGCCCAGAGGATAGCCAAAATAGTCCGTTTGGGCTTCCCTCCGGCTTGCATGATCAGGCGGGCGGCTTCCATGGTCGGGGTAGCGCCCGAGCCATCGTCCACGCCGCCGGTGCCCACATCGTAAGAATCCAGGTGCCCACTCATAATGACATACTCGTCGGGATATTCCGTTCCGAGTATGATGCCGATGACATTATGGTAAGGTACCGGCCCCGGCCGGAAATGGTTGCGGATATCGAATTCCAAAAGGAAATAGCGCCGCTCTTCGGCCATTTGCTTAATTATAGCATATTGATGCTCGTCAAGCTTGATATCCGGCACTTCCGGCAGGTTCTCAAAGGTCATATCCATGATGTTCTTCCTGTCGTACATCACGCGGATCGGTGTTTTCGACGACTGGATGATGCCCAGTATGCCGGCTTCGCGCATTTCTTTGTAAAACAGCGCAGGCATTTCATTTAGTGGAAGCAGTTCTTTCTCCGGCTTGCCTTTTTCCTTTTTTTCCCGGTTTTCATTCCTAATCTCCTGGTTAAGCTTCCCTATAGAGTCATTTACCACCTTGATCGAATCCCTGATATTATCACCCCTTACGGAAATATCGATTGGCCAGCCTTCATTCTCGCCGAGTATCAGTACCCATGCGCCTTTCAGCCTGCCTTTCATCCTGTCGAACTCAGCCTGTGTCCTGGGTTCTATCAGCACATGGCCCCGCTGCACGCCTTTTGTACCAGAAGTATAGGAAGGAGTAGCAAAATGAAGGATCATGCCTTCATCCGAGAGCATCCTCCCCGACCAGGGCCCGCGGTCAAAGCCAACCGGTAATTCCCCTACTTCATCCAGCACGACTTCCATCCCCCACTCCATGAATCTGGAGGCCGCCCAGATTGTGGCGCTTTCATAAGCACCGGACCCGATCGGCCGTCCACCGATCCGGTTGCACAGGACATCGAGATGGTCCATGGTCTGGTTGTCGGTTTTGCCGATCTCTATTATCTTTTCAACGACAGGATCGGTTTGTGCCTGGGTATAAGCAGCTGCCAGCAAGCCCAGAAAAATGAGGATCGTAAGTTTCTTCTTCACAAAAATGGTTTTAACGAGTTTATACGGGTAAAAGTACAAAAATCCCTCTGCGAACCTTTGCGATTCTTTGCTGACCTCAGCGTAACAGCTTGTCCGGCTATTACGCAAAGTTGCGCAAAGATGACGCAAAGTTGCGCAAAGGATGTATCTTTATAAATTAAATCTGTTACCAAAATGAAATCAAAATTTAACCCGGATAATTTGACCAGAGCCGAGAAAAATCCGGAGCATTACAAATGGGGAATATTTTATTTCAACCCTGACGACAACCGGATCATCGTCCCAAAGCGGGCACAGTGGATGGGCTGGACGATGAATTTTGCAAATTTGTGGTCGTATGTGATTTTAGGGGCTTTTATTATAATTGCAATTCTGATTGGGTACTATTCAAAATAAAAAGTTGACTACTACTTTTATTGGACTACGATTTTTCTCATCACAATCCCGTTGTTGTATTTAACCCTGACCAGATTGAAAAAATAAACGAATTCAATTAATTATATTTCCATTTTTTAACCTCCAAAGTATAATATAATCTTCATCCTCCTCCCAATCATCCCGGGTTCCAACTATCAAATATTCATTTTCTGATATAGAATGGAAATTGGTGGCTGTACCATAAATATCGACATCATCGTACCAGAGCCAGGTTTGGTTTCCTTCAGCATCAAGACCCATACAATAAGAATGATACACATAGGCGTAGGATTTTTTATCATCCCAGAGAGTGCCCAGGACAATATATCCACCTGTTACAGATCTAATACAATGAGACCACACCCATTTGGTACAGGGCATCGGAATATCCTGCGTCCAGTCCGGATCGTTCCCAGGCCTGGTTTTATTAATATACAGGTGCGTGGATTGTTCGTAAACCTCGTCCGTACAAATGAATTCCCCTGGCGATTCTGTGAAATAGGCACTTTCCTTTCCATCCTGAAAAGACTCCTGGCTTGTCACATCAAGTCCGGTATTGATAGTCCAAATCGATGCTGCCTGGTTATAACGGGATACGGATATCATCACACTGCCATCCTGGCTGGCCTGCCAACCATTAATCCGCACTTCAGGCATTTGCAATTCCGGATATGGTTTGCTTTCAGTGAGCGTTCCATCCGGGCTGATCTTGCTTATCGTGATCAAAGGAAGATCCTCGCTAATAGCCGTCTCATCTTCATGCACCACGATAATGTTATGATCAGCAGCTTCGACAACTGCCTGTAAAGCGACATGGCTGCTATCCTGCAAGATGATGGACCAGAGTGAATCACCCGCTGCATTGATCTTTAAGAGACCATTATGGTGTGTATTCCAAGGATAAGAGTACCACCATTCATTAACAGATATCAGAAATCCATGATCAAAGGTTTCTTCAATGGTCCATCCATGGCTGTCAGCTGACGGGCCAAATAAATTGTAGGTTTTCTGCCATATAAGATCCCCGTTCAGGCTGGTCTTCAGAATGAGAATCTCAGAATCACGCGAGCCAACTATATAAACATCGCCTTCTGAGTTTATAACGCTACAATAGCCATGTCTGCCCAATTCGCCTCGATATGACTTGTACGGACTGTCATCATCCTTATGGCAGTTTGTTAATAATACCGTTAATATGATAAGGATGGCACCGGCAAAAAGATCATTCCATTTCATGATATTGAAATTAAGGTTGAGAAAATCATCCAGAATAATTCAACCGGTTGTTCTTTTTGGCTTTGGTTTGATAAAGATAATGACAATATATCAATTATCGTTACCTTTGCTGTTCAAATTTAAAAAAACCAACTATGAAAATTAAATTCTTCTTCTTATTAGCCCTCTTCCTTGGATTCGGAGCCTTAACTTTTGCACAGGCCCAGACGACTGCCCCGGCAGAAACCAAAGACGTTAGCACCCAGACAGTTGCCCCTGACCATGCAAAGACCGGCGAATGCACCGGACATAGCACTACCGGAATGAAAGCCGATTGCAAATGGGTTGATGCCGACAATGACGGAAAATGCGATACATGCAAAAAAACCGAAGCTGAATGCAAAGAAGCCTGCAAAACGACTGCAACAACACCGAAATCGGGTTGCGCAATGCAAAAGGAATGCGGAAAATCAGGAGCTTCCTGCTGCCCGTCGAAAGATGGAAAGAAGTAGCGAGGTAACGAAGTAACGAGGTAGCGAAGTAGCGAGGTAGCGAGGTAGCGAAATAACGATACTCGATATTCGAAATTAGAAAATATGGGAGGAAAGTCTTTACGGGCTTTCCTTTTTTTATTTCCTTTCTTATTTTTATTTTTACAATAAAATAATCCTCATGTTCAAAGCCATTTTCCTATCATTATGCTTGCTCCCGGCTATTCTTTTCGGGCAGGATCAGCTAAAAAATCAGATCAATACCGTGCTTGATGAATGGCATGCTGCTGCAGCTACCGCCGATATGCAGGCTTACTTTGATAAAATCGATGAAAATGGGTTCTACATCGGCACGGATGCCTCAGAAAACTGGACAAAACAGGCGTTTTACGACTGGTCGAAGCCGTATTTTGATAAAGGAAAAGCCTGGACATTTAAGGCCGTGGAGCGAAATATCTACTTTTCAGACGATCAAAGCCTTGCATGGTTTGATGAGAAACTTGAGGCTTCCTACGGTATGCTTAGGGGATCGGGTGTTTTGAGGCTGAAAAACGGCGAATGGAAGATCATGCATTATGTGCTTTCCTTTCCGGTTCCTAATGATAAATTTGACGGTTTTATCAACCTGATTACAAAACCAACAGAATAAAAATCTGCGTAATTATTTTTCCCCTTTTAGTTCCCGGTAACAATTAAATCACCATCAGCCGTTACCGTAATGATAGAGCCTGGTTCAACAGTGATTCTGTAAACCGATACAGCTGTTGAAAGCACCGGATTATACGCCCCGGCTGATACTGTAACTTCATAGGCAGGGCCCGGAATGCCATCGGTCCAGTTTGCCGGGTTACCCCATTCATTGGAAGCGCCTCCCAGCCATTGGGTAGTGAGGATCCCCAGCGGTAAATCATCCACACGCACTTCATCGATGGCAAAACCGCTGTTTTGAGTTGCCGAATAAAACTGGTGGAACGCAATGAATACCGTTTGATCCTGGTAAAGGCTGAGATCAAGCTCATGCCGGGTCCAGGCGGTATTGGTGCAGTTTAATGTGTCGAGACTGACTGTAAAATATGCAGGGTCGCTCCCTGTTGCCGACAGCAAGACGCGATAGGTGTTATTATCAGAAGCATTTTCAACCTTATCATACCACACAATACGGCATTCTGACACCGGCAGTTTAATGGGTGGAGAGACCAGGTAGTCGTCCTGGTTGCCGGATCCTTCGGCGCACGATGCAGGATGGTAAAAGTAGGACACTTCACGGCGCCAGGTTAAGGTATCGGAATTTCCGGCACTGACCACTTTCCATTGATCCGGGGCTGCAGGGCTATGTAACCAGGGGTCGCCGAAATCCTGCAGATAAGGCATTGTTTCAACCGTATCCGCATCTGTAATGGCATTACCTGAGGCCCCGATCGAGTAATAATTATTGCTGTTCACTGACCAGGCTTTATAAAATTGCTGCGACCAGTTGCCGAGGCCGGCATGGTTAAAAGCGCTGGCCGGGCCCTTGTAAATGACCGTCCCTGCTGAAGGCAAAGGATCGTCAATGTTGTAGACAGTTCCGTTCACCGGGTTACCACTGAAGGCAGAACCCTGTGAAGCTATCATGACATCATTACCGGAAGCATTTTTGGCCCAGCCCAGGTTGATCTGCGACTGCCCTGCGCAGGTGGCTGAAATAGCGGAAGGATCTTCCACATAAGCCTGTATCCCGGCAAACTCATCAGCCCCGATATCCGGGGTGGCCGGCCTTACTGCCCCATCGTAATCATCGGTGATCACAATCGGGGTAATAACAGGCCTGGCCCCGCTTTCGCAATAACTTATATTGCCATCCTGGATGCGGAGATCGTACGGGGTCGTACTTTCATTGACAAATACCGGGTCTTCGCTGAAAGAAACCGAATCACGGCCCGGGCCAACGAATGTGCGGTATTCATCAATTGTCTGCCTGGAAGCCCCGTCGGAATAAATTACCCTGTAAGTTCCCGGGGTGCCGGCATAAAATATATTGTTATTTGAAGAAGCCCCGTAATTATCCAGGGATGAAGAAGACCTCCTGAATGCGGTTGTATACGCGGTGCCGTTAGGAATGGATTTATTATTGATGATGTTATTGCGCAGGTCAAGTGTTGCGGTCGTGGAAACAGCGCTGGAAGTATGATAGATCCCGCTGGTCCCGAAATTGGCCCCGGTTGATGCTGCATCCAGGTAAACGGTATTGTAGTAAACCCCTAATGTTGAACTTGCCTGGGTGCTGGTAAGGGAAATCCCCCTCACGGCATCAGCGTTGGAGGCTGAGGCTGCCCTGAGATCGGAAATGAAATTATTGTAGACATAAATACTTAATCCACCCGCGATTTGAATCCCGTTTACAAGGCCGGCTGAACCTGAAGTCGATGATGAAGCCAGGTTATGAATATCGTTCTTATAGATCCTTGTACTTGCGCCCTGCCCCTGGTAAATCCCGCTCACTGGCCCTGTCTGGATGTTATTGGAATTAACGGAGTTATTTGCCACTTTTAATCCGGATTCAAAGTTGGCATAAATACCATAAGAAGGATTACTTCCCCCGCCAAAACCGGAAACCGTGTTCCCGCCTGAAACGCCGACCTCATTGCCCTGGTTATATAATGCATATGGCCAGGTATCATCATATCCGGTCAGTTTTATCCCTGTATAAACATTGGAAATGGTATTATTATAAAATTTGCAGTTGTTCATGGCATCTGAAGGCAATAAAATCGCCAGCTGGGTTATCGCCGTAGCAATATGGTTACCAGCATATATCCCGACAGAATTAGCATAAGCGCTTTGCAGGGTTATGTTGCAGTTCCTGATCGTCACATACTGGCAGCCGTTAAACGGACTGGCAATTCCCGCCTTTACGAGTGCATAGCCCCATTCCATCCGGGCGGCATTGGTTGTATTGCTAACCGGGTCTGTAATATCAATTCCGTCGAAGGTAATATAATCGCCCCCGGCAATCTTGATGACACCGTCATAGGTCCCTGAAATGCCAATATGGGCAGTAACCAGGGGATTGGCCCCCGCGCCCGATTTCTGAAAGATGATAGGATTGCCCGGCGAACCTGTCCCGGTAAGAATAATGGGAGTTGTGGAAGTTTCGGTATGCCCGGCCGCAACATTAAAAGTGACACCCCCGGAGCCGACAATCCCAAGGTTTACGGCTGAAACTGCCGCGGCAATGGTAGCATAATCACCGGGAATACTTTTGGTGCCGGAAAATAAAGTCGCCAGAACCCGGTTACCTGCTGGATCTGTTACATTCGGGATCTTAGCAGTCCCTGATTCGGAAGTGATAAAGCTCTGGCAGGTTCCATCCACCGTAGTACCTGGTGTTGCAGTGGGCTTGATGTCAAAAGCCATCCAGAAATAATTATTGCCCTGCGCCAGCGTCTTGCTGCCGGAAAAAGAGAAACTGCCGTCAGGGTTATTGATCGTGTTACCGAATTGAACTGCTGTAGAAAAAACCGGGGTGGTCGTGTAAAATATCTTTGCCACACTTATTTGTGTCGCCCCATTTACCGAAACTGTAATGAAAGTCAGGTTCAACGGATTGGAACTCTTCTGTGTAACCACCTGCAAGCGTATGATATCATTGTTCGTGGTGCCGATCCCGATCATGCTGGTATTCAACTGCTCAGTGGTGGAGGTCGAAAATGACATATTATTCCCATCCTCGAAAAGGACGTTATCGATATCGACATAATAATCACCCGTAGCCCTGGAGCATAAAAACCTGGCTTTGATCAAATCACCGTCATAGGCTGAAAGGTTGATCACTTTGTTTGTGAACTCTGCCGTAGCCGTATGATTGGCCTGTGAGATGGTATGAATGGTAGAGAAGGTAGCCCCGTCATCAGTGGAAACCTGGATCTCGATCGAATCGCCTGCCGAAAGGTAAGTGCCCACGAGCGGGAACCCTGTAAAATTGACAATGCGGTAATGAAAGCTCAGGTTGGTGCTTGCAGTGATGGTGCCAATCTCCGGGGTAACAGCATAACATGCCGTTGTATCCACATTAAGCCGGTTGGTCAGGCCTGTGCTGCCTGAAGTGCCATGATTGGCTGTCCCCGACATATCACCCGTCCAGTCTGTCGGAAGGCCCGCTGATGAAAAACTTTGCAGGTAAGGCAGTGCATAAGTGGTTGTCGTACCCGGAGGTACCTGTGCCTGGCTTATCATGCTGTATAACATCATGATAAGGAACATTTGACATCGATGTATCATAAAGAATGGATGATTTTATATTTATCCCTATATTTTAAAAGGGTCATATATTTTTAAGGCATGAAATCTCTTTCTGATTACTAATCAATATCTTTGAATTAAATAATCAGCATTGATAAGCCGGCTCATAAACAGCAAGAAACCCTTGCAGGTGCTCATTTTATTCTGCCTGCTGGCAGTCGTGCTGCGCTTTTTCAGCTTCTTCCCCAGCGTCATCGACCATGACGAATCCACCTATCTTGAAATAGCCCGGATGATGCTTTCCGGGAAATTGCTATATGTAGACATGGTCGACATCAAGCCGCCTGGAATATTCGTTATCCTCGCTTTTTTCCAGCTGCTTTTCGGGTATTCCATTTTTGTGCTGCGGCTCCTTTCGGCACTGTGGATTGCACTGACGGCATTCCTTCTTTATAAAACCACACTTATACTGGTAAAAGATGAAAGATCATCAATCGCCGCCGGGATCATATACATTATCATGATCTCAAGCTGGTCGTTTTTCGGGATCTCCCTTACCCCCGAAATCTTCTTCAACCTCTTTACCATTGCGGCTTTATACCTGTTATTGAAAAAGAAAAGCGCATTGTTTTATTTTTGCGCAGGTCTGCTGGCAGGGCTCGGTTTCATGGTCAAATACCTGGTGATCTTTGATTTTGCAGCTTTCCTTCTTTTCTTATTAATGATCGGATACCGGGAAGATAAAAAGCTTGATTACAAGCGGGTTATCATTACTTATACCCTTGCAGGCATAGGGTTTATACTGCCTTTTGCAGCTTTGAACCTCGTTTACTACACCAATGGCCATTTTGATGCTTTTTATAATATCGTTTACCTGGCCCCGGGCCGGTATCCATCGGCTTTTGATGCCTGGAAAATGCTGAAATTCATCCTTGAGTTCCATTTGCTTTTCCTTCCGGTATTTTTCCTGTTTTATTATGTTTTGATGGATAAAAAAACTGACGGGACCGGAATCAGGGGCACTAAGCTGCTGATAGTCACATGGTCAACAATGGCACTTATAGCAGTGCTCCTGGCCGGGAAAACATTCGGGCACTATACTATCCAGCTCATGCTGCCCCTAAGCCTTGCCGCCGGTGTTTTCTTCATCCCCGGAAGGGTTATGCCCCGCTGGCTTGAAAAAATAACCACGGCCAGAACGGGCGGGACCATCTTCTTCATCCTGGTCATGGTTTTAACACTGATGAAGGTTGAATATTTTGTGAGAAAAGATGTCCCGAAAGAAATCGCTTCCTACCTAAAACCCAGGCTTGACAAGGATGATGTGATCTACACCGGGAATTATCATCATATAGTCTATTACCTGTTAAGGAAAGACAGCCCCACAAAGTATATCCACAGGTCATTATTATTGAAAGACAAACATATCAGGGCACTGGATATTAATACTGATGAAGAGTTCCGGAAGATCATGTCGTTAAGGCCTGTTTATATTATTATTGAGAAGGAATACCCTGCCGGGATGATGAAGGATTTTATCGATAAAAATTATATTCTTGAGAAAGAATTTGGCGATGAAGTGAACCTATATAGAAGATTACAGGAATGATTGCCTGCTGGCATTTATTCTTCCGACGGGTAAATCCGTCGGTTCACTTTCCCCCCGATAAAATCGTTAATTTTACCTCTCAAATTCAACGCAGTTATGCAACGGAACCAGCTTACAGTTTTCTTAGCCATTATCGGCGTTCTGCTATTTTTCGGATGCTCCGGGCCGGCTCCGAAGAACACATTATCAACCGAGGACCAGGCGGAATACCTTGCCAAGGGGAAAAAAATAACGGCTTTCAGTTTTAAGGCTTTATCATCGGAAGTGATCAAAGCCATTGAAGAAGGGGGAATCAGGCATGCCGCGGAGTATTGCCACCTGCAGGCAAGCCCGTTGACGGATTCGCTTTCTAAAACTTACCAGGCGGATATCAGCAGGGTCTCCGACAAATACCGCAACCCGGAAAACAAGCCGGATGAGCTGGACCTGAAAGTAATAGAGGACTATCGCAGGCAACTGGACGAAGGCCGGGAGCTGCAGGCCCATCTTGAAGTAACCGGCGAGCAGGTAATCTATTATTCCCCCATTATCATCCTGAACCCTGTATGCCTTCAATGCCACGGTGAACCGGGCAAAACGATGGAATTGGAAAATGATGAATTTATCAGGACGAAATACCCGGAAGACAAAGCAACGGGCTATAAGCTGGGAGAGCTTCGGGGGGTTTGGAGGATAATGTTTAAATAAAACCAAAATATGATCCCTGAAGTTACTGTTTACTTAGTCTCTCACAATAAAGCTGAAAACCGCTTTGAGGTTGACCTGGGCGATGAAAAGGCCGTGCTGGTTTATATGATCAAAGCGGGCCTTTTTATCTTACTTCATACGGAAGTGCCTCCGCCTTTTGAAGGCAGGGGGATTGCGGCAAAGATGGCTGCTGCCGCACTGGATTATGCTAAAAAGGAAGGATATCTGGTCAGATCATACTGTTCTTATACCACAAGATTTATTGAAAGACACGCTGAATATGAAGAGATTCTGGGCTGAGACGGTAGGACGGGAAGACGGGAGGACGGTATGACGGGAAGACGGGAAGACGGGAAGACGGTAGGACGGGAAGACGGTAGGACGGGAAGACGGTAAGAAGGCAAGAAGTAAAGAACTGA
>CAYJNJ010000114.1:0-11977 GCA_964371595.1 uncultured Bacteroidales bacterium
GTCCGATAGAACGTGCATGGATCTTGTCTTCTACCATGTGGTGCAGTTTCAGCATATAGATGAACCCTACAGTCGTTGGCTGGTGGAACCTTTCACCGGTTTCACCGTCATACAGGTAGACTTTGCCGTCTTTCGGCAGGCCTGCCTGGGCCATCTTATCGTTGATCTGCTGGTAGCTTGCCCCGTCAAAAATTGGTGTACCATATGTTTCACCAAGCTTATGACCGGCCCATCCGAGAACAGTTTCATAGATCTGTCCAAGGTTCATACGGCTGGGAACGCCTAATGGGTTAAGTACGATATCCACCGGTGTCCCGTCTTCAAGGAATGGCATGTCTTCCTGCCTTACGATCCTGGCAACGATACCTTTATTTCCGTGGCGTCCTGACATCTTGTCGCCGACCTGGAGCTTCCGCTTCCGTGCCACGTAAACCTTGGCCATCTGCACAATCCCGTTTGGAAGGTCATCACCGACAGTCGACTGGAATTTCATCCGGTTGAACTTGCCCTGTAATTCCTTGTGCTTGATATTATAATTATTGATGAGGACCTTGATGAGGTCATTCTTATCTTTATCGGAAGTCCAGCGGTTAGGGTTGATGCTGGCATAATCCAGCGCCATAAGCATTTTCTGGGTGAACTTGGCCTTCTTGGGTACAACTTCTTCCTTGAAATTATTGTAAACCCCCTGCGAAGTCTTGCCGCTTACCAGGATCATGAGCTTGTCAACAAGCTTGGATTTCAGGTCGTTGGCTTCCTTGTGCATCTGGTCGTCCAGTTCCTTAAGGACATCTTTCTCTTTTGCCCTCGATTTACGGTCTTTTAGAACCCTGGAGAACAGTTTGTTTTCGATTACAACACCTCTCATTGCTGGTGGCGCCTTAAGCGAAGCGTTCTTTACATCACCGGCTTTGTCGCCGAAGATGGCGCGGAGCAGCTTCTCTTCAGGGGTAGGATCGCTTTCGCCTTTCGGGGTAATTTTCCCGATAAGGATATCGCCTTCCTTCACTTCAGCCCCGATGCGGATCAGTCCGTTCTCATCGAGATCTTTGGTGGCTTCGGCACTGACATTGGGAATGTCGTTGGTCAGCTCTTCAATCCCCCTCTTGGTATCACGCACTTCAAGTGTGAATTCCTCGATGTGGATCGAAGTAAATATATCATCTTTAACTACTTTTTCATTGATAACGACGGCATCCTCAAAGTTGTAACCTTTCCAGGGCATGAATGCCACCATGAGGTTTCTACCGAGGGCCAGCTCACCGTTCCGCGTTGCATAACCTTCGCAAAGTACCTGGCCCCTGGTCACTTTATCGCCTTTATGGACGATAGGACGGAGGTTCACGCAGGTATTCTGGTTGGTACGGAGGAACTTGGTCAGTTCGTAACGCTTGATGTCGTCTTCGAAGCTGACAAGCTTTTCCATTTCATCGCGTGTATAACGGATAACGATTTCCTTTGCATCTACAAATTCGACAAATCCATCTCCTTCCGCATTGATAAGGACGCGTGAATCACGGACAACAGCAGCTTCTATGCCGGTTCCTACGATAGGTACTTCAGGCTCCAGCAATGGTACAGCCTGGCGCATCATGTTTGATCCCATGAGTGCCCTGTTGGCATCATCATGTTCAAGGAAGGGGATGAGTGAAGCTGCAATTGATGCAATCTGGTTAGGCGCCGTATCCATAAGGTCGACGTCATGACGCTCGATGATCGGGTAATCAGCCTGGTAACGGACTTTTACTTTTTCATGCAGGAAGGTCCCATCGTTTTGTAATGGTGCACTTGCCTGCGCAATGATCTTCTTTTCTTCTTCTTCTGCACTCAGGAAAATCGGCGGCTCGTTTAGCTGAACCTGGCCATTTATAACATTTTTGTACGGGGTTTCGATAAACCCGAGGCTGTTGATTTTCGCAAAAACGCAAAGTGAGGAAATAAGACCGATATTCGGGCCTTCAGGGGTCTCAATCGTACAAAGGCGGCCATAATGTGTATAATGAACGTCCCTGACCTCGAAACCGGCTCTTTCTCTTGAAAGACCGCCTGGTCCGAGTGCTGAGATCCTGCGTTTGTGGGTCAGCTCCGACAATGGGTTGGTCTGATCCATGAACTGGGATAACTGGTTGGTCCCGAAGAAAGAGTTGATGACCGAAGATAAGGTCTTCGCATTGATAAGGTCCATCGGGGTAAACACTTCATTGTCCCTGACATTCATACGCTCACGGATCGTCCTTGCCATACGGGCAAGTCCCACTCCAAACTGGGCGGAAAGCTGCTCGCCTACCGTCCTGACCCTACGGTTGCTAAGATGGTCGATGTCGTCAACTTCAGTTTTGGAGTTGGATAATTCGACCAGGTATTTGATAATAGAAATAATATCTTCCTTGGTAAGGACTTTGATGGAATGATCTACATCAAGTCCTAATTTGGTATTGATCCTGTAACGGCCTACGTCGCCAAGGTCATACCTTTTCTCAGAGAAGAACAGCTTGTCGATGATCCCTCTGGCCGTTTCTTCATCCGGCGGCTCGGCGTTCCTGAGCTGGCGGTAGATGTATTCAACGGCTTCTTTTTCCGAGTTTGCGGTATCTTTCTGGAGGGTATTGAATATGATTGCATATTCAAGCGTATTGATATCTTCCTTATGAAGAAGGATCGTATCTACGCCGGAATCCAGGATCAGTTCCGCCTGCTCCTTTTCAATAACGATTTCCCTTTCAATGAGTACCTCGGTACGTTCGATGGAAACCACTTCTCCGGTATCTTCATCCACAAAATCTTCGACCCATGCCCTTACCACACGTGCGGCAAGTTTACGGCCGAGGACTTTCTTCATATTGGTTTTGTTAACTTTCACCTCTTCGGCCAGCTGGAAGATCTCCAGGATATCCTTGTCGGATTCGTATCCGATGGCACGGAGCAGGGTGGTGACCGGTAATTTTTTCTTCCTGTCGATGTACGCGTACATGACATTGTTGATGTCCGTGGTAAATTCTATCCACGATCCTTTGAAAGGAATGATCCTGGCTGAGAACAGCTGGGTGCCGTTAGCATGGGTGCTGGTGCCGAAGAATACGCCCGGTGACCGGTGTAACTGGGAAACCACTACTCGTTCTGCCCCGTTGATGACAAAAGTCCCTTTCGGGGTCATATAGGGGATCATGCCAAGATAAACATCCTGGATTATTGTCTCAAAATCTTCATGCTCAGGATCAGTACAATACAGCTTAAGCTTTGCCTTCAGCGGAATGGAGTAAGTAAGCCCCCGCTCCATACATTCATCGATCGAATACCGTGGCGGATCCACGAAATAATCGAGGAATTCAAGGACGAAATTGTTTCTGGCGTCCGTGATCGGGAAATTCTCACTGAATACCTTAAACAATCCTTCATTCTGACGGTCTTCCGGGTTGGTTTCCAACTGGAAGAAATCCTTGAAGGATTGTAGCTGGATTTCTAGAAAATCAGGATAAGCATGTTTTACTTTTGAAGATCCGAAATTGAATCTTTCAGGTTTTTTCGATGCCAAAGTTTTTCGTTTTATGCCCGCAGTGGGCGGTTTGTGCACATTATGAGTTGACAGATGATGAAAAAGGGGACGAGCCCGATCCGCCAACTGGCGGAAACAGGCCCGGTAAAAGAAAGGCTAATATAAGCTTAGCCTATTCATTAGAATTATTTAATTTCAACTTCTGCGCCAGCTTCTTCGAGCTGTTTCTTGAGTGCTTCAGCCTCATCCCTGGTAACGCCTTCTTTGATAGCTTTTGGCGCTGCATCAACGAGTTCTTTGGATTCCTTCAGACCAAGGCTGGTCAGTTCTTTCACGAGTTTCACAACACCAAGTTTAGCCTGGCCTGCATGTTTGAGGATCACGTCGAAAGTCGACTTCTCTTCAACTGCCGGCGCGTCTCCACCTGCTGCTGCGCCCGGTGCTGCAACTGCTACGGCTGCTGCTGCCGGCTCAATACCATATTCGGTTTTAAGGATCTGTGCCAACTCGTTGACTTCCTTTACGGTTAAGTTAACCAACTGTTCTGCGAAAGCTTTTAAATCTGCCATTGTTATTTATTTTTAAACGTTTACAATTATACTTTTTGAAATTTTACTTAGCGTTATCCCTGTTTTTCCTCTAAAGTTTTCAGGATGCCTGATAATTTATGGCCGCCTGACTGAAGGCCTGAGATAACATTCTTAGCGGGTGACTGAAGTAATGCCACGATATCTGCGATCAGCTCGTTCTTCGATTTGAGCGCAATCAATAAATCCAGCTGGTCATCCCCGATGAAAACCATTTCCTGGACATAAGCCCCTTTTAGGATAGGTTTGTCGGATGTCCTTCTGAATTCCTTGATGAGTTTTGCCGGGACATTGCCTGATTCAGCTATCAAAACGGACATCGGGCCGTGAAGTATCGGGAAAAGTCCTTCAAAGTCCTTCTCCGATTTTTCCATGGCTTTTTTCAATATTGTATTCTTGACAACCTGCAGTGTTACGTTTCTTTTAAAGCAAAGCGAACGTAAACGGGTAGTGTTGCTGGAATTCAGGTTTGAAATATCCGCAAGATATACTGTGTTGCTACTCTTCAGTGTTTCCGCCAATGAGTCGATCATCTGATTTTTTTCTTCTCTTGTCATGACTTTATCTGGTTATAGCACTGTTAAGGATTTGGGCTCAATCTGAACGCCCGGACTCATGGTACTCGACATATACACGCTTTTCATGTAGGTTCCTTTTGCAGCGGTAGGCTTCAGCTTGATGATCGTCTGAAGTAGTTCCCTCGCGTTATCCACGAGCTGTTCGCTTTCAAAAGATACTTTTCCGATGGAGGCATGGATAATGCCATATTTGTCGACTTTGAAATCGATTTTACCTGCTTTGACTTCCTTGATAGCCTTGGCCACATCGATGGTCACCGTTCCCGTTTTCGGGTTCGGCATAAGACCACGGGGGCCGAGGATCTTTCCGAGGGGGCCTATCTTAGGCATAACCTGCGGCATAGTTATCACAACATCGATGTCTGTCCAGCCTTGCTTGATCTTTTCAATATAATCTTCAAGCCCGACATAATCAGCACCGGCGGTCTTTGCTTCTTCTTCCTTGTCAGGGGTGACGAGAGCAAGTACGCGGATGGTTTTACCCGTGCCGTGGGGCAGGGTAACGATACCGCGGACCATCTGGTTGGCTTTCCTTGGGTCTACACCCAGGCGGACATCGAGGTCAACGGAAGCATCAAAGGTAGTATAGGTAATCCCCTTCACAACTTCTACAGCTTCATTTAAGCCGTATGACTTCGTCTTATCAAACTTCGATTGGGATTCCTTTTGTTTCTTGGTTAGTTTTGCCATTGTTTTACCTCGTTAATATTAATTTCACGATTGATGGACCGGTCTTTACTGCGCTGCCATTGGTGAATCGCCTTTAATGGTGAGGCCCATGCTTCTCGCAGTGCCAGCAACCATGCTCATGGCTGATTCTATGGTAAAACAGTTAAGATCAACCATCTTATCTTCGGCAATTGTCTTGACCTGGTCCCAGGTTACCGTTCCTACCTTCGTCCTGTTCGACTCGGGAGATCCTTTGGTAACCTTGGCCATTTCCATCAACTGCACTGCAACAGGGGGGTGCTTGATCACGAAATCGAAGCTCTTATCCCTGTACACGGTAATGATCACCGGGAGTAATTTCCCAGCCTGATCCTGTGTACGGGCATTGAACTGCTTGCAGAATTCCATGATGTTCACACCTTTGGAACCAAGTGCAGGACCAACAGGAGGAGACGGGTTAGCCGCTGCTCCTTTGATTTGCAGTTTGATCATTCCAGCAACTTCTTTTGCCATGCTATTTAAGGTTGAAATGTTAGTTAATTAATGGATAACCTGTTCTATTCTTTTTCCACCTGCATGAAAGTCAGTTCCAGCGGGGTTTTTCGTCCGAAGATCTTGACCATGACCTTCAACTTCTTCTTCTCTTCGTTGATCTCTTCGATCACACCGGAGAAACTGTTGAAAGGCCCGTCAACCACTTTAACGGTTTCACCCACGATGAAAGGAACATTGATGCCTTCGCCCTGTTCGGCCAGTTCGTCAACTTTTCCTAAGATCCGTTTGACTTCACTTGCACGCATCGGGCTGGGCTCGTTCGCTGTCCCTAAAAATCCAAGCACATTCGGGATATTGCGGATGATGTGGGTAAGTTCACCCACCAGTGCCGCTTCGATCAGCACATAGCCCGGGAAATAATTCCGTTCTTTGCTGATCTTCTTTCCTTTCCGTACCTGGTAAACTTTTTCAGTCGGGATCAGTACTTGTGAAACAAAATCCTGTAACCCAAGGCGGTTGATCTCGCTCTCGAGGTACTCTTTCACTTTCTTTTCCTTTCCGCTTACAGCCCGGACAACATACCATTTTTTGACCTGTTCGCCCATACTTATCCCCCAGGATGAAAAAAATTACTTATCAGGTTAAATTTAAAATCAGTAATACTACCATTATCAGAACAATTTGTAAAATTGTTCCAGCAATGTTCTTAATGAGATATCTATCAAATAAACGACTAATGCGATTATAAGGGAAGCGACAGATACCACTATAGCACTACTTTGCAGCTCACTCCATGTAGGCCAGGAAGTTTTATGTTTGAGTTCGTCGTAACTCTCTTTAAAGTACGCTTGTATTTTGTTTGCCATGCGTTTTATTTCTTTTTGCACGGGTGGTAGGACTCGAACCTACAACCAATGGTTTTGGAGACCACTACTCTGCCAATTGAGCTACACCCGTAAGCCCAAAGCAGGTTCGATCCCGTCCCGATCAACTCGGGACGGGAATTTCAACCTACCCAATTATTTTATAATTTCAATAACCTGTCCGGCACCTACGGTCCTGCCACCTTCACGGATAGCAAAACGTAAGCCCTTATCCATAGCCACTTCGTGGATCAGCTTTACAGTGATCTCGAGGTTGTCGCCAGGCATGATCATCTCAACGCCTTCCGGGAGATGGATTTCCCCGGTAACGTCAGTAGTCCTGAAATAGAACTGCGGACGGTATTTATCGTGGAATGGCGTATGACGTCCACCTTCTTCTTTTTTCAGGATATAAACCTGTGCTTTGAAGTCGGTGTGAGGGGTGATGGAACCCGGGTGGGCAATAACCTGTCCACGGCGGACGTCATCCTTGTCAATACCTCTGAGCAGAAGACCGGCATTGTCACCGGCTTCACCGCGGTCGAGCAGCTTACGGAACATTTCAACTCCGGTAACGACTGACTTCAGTTTTTCAGCGCCAAGGCCAATGATATCAACGGGTTCACCCACTTTGATAACACCTTGCTCGATTCTGCCGGTAGCCACTGTACCACGTCCGGTGATGGAGAACACGTCTTCAACCGGCATCAGGAATGGCTTGTCAACATCACGTTTTGGGAGCGGAATCCAGGTATCGCAGGCTTCCATTAATTCCCAGATTTTTTCAACCCATACCGGTTCCTTATTCAACGCACCGAGAGCAGATCCGCGGATGATCGGGGTATTGTCACCGTCAAATTTATAGAAGGTGAGCAGTTCGCGAATTTCCATTTCGACCAGGTCGAGAAGTTCTTCGTCGTCAACCATGTCTACCTTATTCATATATACAACGATCTTCGGTACACCAACCTGGCGGGCGAGAAGGATATGCTCGCGGGTCTGGGGCATAGGACCATCGGTAGCGGCCACTACGAGGATTGCGCCGTCCATCTGGGCAGCACCGGTAACCATGTTCTTCACATAGTCGGCATGACCCGGACAGTCAACGTGAGCATAGTGACGGTTTGCTGTCTGATACTCGACGTGGGCGGTGTTAATTGTTATACCTCTGGCTTTTTCCTCAGGGGCATTATCAATTTCATCGAACGATTTGAAAGTGGCAAAACCTTTATCCTGTAAATTCAGGGTAATGGCTGCAGTAAGCGTGGTCTTACCATGGTCAACGTGACCAATCGTGCCGATATTCACGTGAGGTTTAGTACGTTGAAAGGTTTCTTTAGCCATATTGAAAAATGTTTAAAAAATTAAAATGTTAATAATTACTTTAAATTATCTTGAGCCTTTGATCAGAATTGAACTGATGACCCCTTCCTTACCAAGGAAGTGCTCTACCCCTGAGCTACAAAGGCGCTCGAGCGGAAGACGGGTCTCGAACCCGCTACCTACAGCTTGGAAGGCTGTCGCTCTACCAAATGAGCTACTTCCGCGAGTGGGGAGAGGAGGATTCGAACCTCCGAAGTCGTAGACAACAGATTTACAGTCTGCCCCATTTGGCCGCTCTGGAATCTCCCCGCTTGTTTTTCGCATTAACCGTTGGTTTTATCCATCGGTCAATTACCTGGTCTGATTTTTCTGCAATTTGAGCCGATGGGCGGATTCGAACCGTCGACCGGCTGATTACAAATCAGCTGCTCTGGCCAGCTGAGCTACATCGGCATTATACAAAGAACATAAAAAAGCAGACCTTTTCTAAAAAGGTCTGCAAAAATATAAATTATTGTTGAATTAACAAAAAGAAAACTCTCAAATTGTGAAAATAATATTAATGTGTGGCACGGATCTTCTCCTTATACTTCTTTAATTGTCTCCGCAATGCCTCAATCGCCTCATCTGCCGACTCTTCAAATGTCGCGCTCTGTTTCTTCACGTAAAAATTGTTCCCCGGTATGGTAACACGGATCTCTGCGATCTTGTTCTCCTTGGTGTCCGCATTATCAACTTTCAGTGAAACTTCAGTGTCAATCACGCCCTCAAATACCTGGGTGATCTTTTCGGTCTTCTCCTTGATAAAGGCTACAAGTTTCTTGTCTGCCTTGAAATGAACAGCATTGATGTTTAATCTCATAAGTAAATCCTCCATAGTTAAATTAAGCCCTCGGATGGGCTTGTTTATATATTGATTTAAGCTTCTCAATTGTATTATGGGTGTAAACCTGTGTCGCCGCCAGGTTGGCATGCCCCAGAATCTCTTTGATCGCATTCAGGTCAGCCCCGTTATTCAGCATATGGGTGGCAAAAGTGTGACGGATCACGTGTGGACTTCGTTTGCTGATTGTTGTTACCTGGTCGAGGTAATGATGAACAAGCCGGTATACCAGCTTAGGGTAAAGCTTTTCTCCTTTGTCAGTTAAAAAAAGATAAGAATCCTGTCCTTCCCCGGGGAATTTTTCCTCCTTCATACCTATGTATATATATAACAGGTTTACCAGGTTCTCTGTAAACGGGATAATCCGCTGTTTATTTCTCTTCCCTGTAACTTTGACCATTTTCTTGTAAGGATCGATGTCTGACTGCTTCAGGTTGATCAATTCGGATAAACGCATCCCCGTCGCATAAAACATCTCCATAATCAGCTGGTCACGGCTGGCAATATATCCTTCACCGAAATTGACTTCTTCAAAAAGGGTCTTCATATTATCCTGCTCGACAAAAACCGGCAAACGTTGTGAAGTCTTAGGGGCTATAACACGGCTCATGGGATTTTCAGCCAGTACGCCTTCCTTGACCATGAACCTGAAATAGGATTTTAACGTGGTGATTTTGCGGTTTACCGTCCTCGGGGTATGCCCAGTTTCCATCAGACTGACCACCCATGACCTTATGGCCTGGTGATCTGCTTTATTAACATCTGATAAATTATATTGTTCGTGAAGGTAGGAAATAAACTGGTCAAGGTCCGACCGGTATGCATTTATAGTATGTAGGGAATAGCGCTTTTCGAAAGCTATATAATCCAAGAATCGATCCTTCGTCATCCACCAAAAAAATAAGAAGAAACTTTATTTCAAATATACGTAAAAAATATCCGAAATAAAACTTCTTCTTAAGAAAAATTAAGAAAAACGATTGACTATTGATCCAGTGATTCTCTCAGCTGCTGGATGTAAATCGCTTTAAGACGTTGTTTCCTTTTAATGATGGAAGGTTTGGTGAATTGCTGGCGATCGCGTAATTCTTTAATGACACCAGTTTTTTCAAACTTTCTCTTGTATTTTTTCAAGGCCCTGTCGATGCTTTCGCCTTCTTTTACCGGAACGATAATCATTTTATTTTCCTGATTTTTAAATGAGTAATAACTCTATTGAATTTAGAGGTGCAAAGGTAATAATAATTTTGAATTCTGAATTTTGAATTTTAAATTATTTTTTACTTATAGATTTTCAAGTATGAAGTCGGTCATCATAGTATATAGATGCAATCTTGTGTTCCCGCCGTAAATCCCATGGTTCTTATTCGGGTAAAGGAACATGCTGTATTGCTTGTTGGCCTTGTTCAGTGCTGATATCAGATCCATTGAGTTCTGGACATGAACGTTGTCGTCGCCGGTCCCATGGATGAGCAGGTATTTGCCCTTCAGCTTGTCGACGTGGTTAATCGGTGAATTTTCATCATAGCCGCTGGCATTGTCCTGGGGTTTACGCATAAAACGCTCGGTGTAGATATTATCGTAATAGCGCCAGTTGGTTACCGGGGCTACAGCGATAGCCATTTTAAAAATATCTGCTCCTTTAGTGATACATAGCGTCGACATGAACCCGCCGTAGCTCCAGCCCCAGATCCCTATCCGCTGCGGATCGACGTAAGTCTGAGATGCAAAGTATTTCCCAGCAGCAATCTGGTCGAAAGTCTCGTATTTGCCTAGTTGCTTGTAGGTCATCTTCTTGAACTCCTGGCCGCGGGCTCCGGTTCCCCGGTTATCCACCGATGCGATGATATATCCTTTTTGCGCCAGCATCTGGTACCAGATGAAATCGCCCGGTCTGAATACATTTAGAACGGTCTGTGAGCCCGGACCACCGTATACATCCAAAAGGACAGGATATTTTTTGTTCGGGTCGAAGTTGGGTGGCAGTATTTTCCATCCATTCAGTTCAACACCATCGGAAGTGGTGAACTTAAAGAATTCTTTACTGCTGAAATTGTAATCCTTCATGGTGGCTTTCAACGCCTGGTTATCTTCGATGGTGCGGATCACCTTGCCATTGGGCTTATTCACAGTGTATACCGGTGGTGTGTTTGCATCGGAGAAATTATTGATATAATACTTGTAATTGCTGCTGAACATGGGCTTGTGCGTCCCTTCTTCCTTTGAAACCTGCTTCATGTTGCCTTTAAGGTCTACAGTCCATAGTTCACGGTTGATAGGGGAGGAGGAAGCAGCACCAAACCAGAGCTGGCCGCTGGCCGGATCATAGCCGTAGATGTCAGTCACATCCCAGGTCCCTATGGTAAGCTGGGTGAACCTGGAAGTGCGGTCAAGTGTGTTCAGGTAGATGTGGTAATAACCTGACTTCTCGCTGGTCATTATATAGCGGTTGTTGTCGATGAAAATGAAGTGGTCGTAATGGCTTTCCTCTATGTAGTAAGGATTGTCTTCCCGGTAAATGAGCTCTGATGTACCGGTAGCAACATTTACGAGGAGGATGTCAAGCTGGTTCTGCAGGCGGTTAAGGCGCAGTACGATCAGCTTTGCCGGATCTTTTGTCCAGATGATGCGCGGGATGTACTGGTCGGTTTCAGGGCCCAGGTCAACGTTGACAGTCTGCTGTGTATTGACATCGTAAATATTTACGGTAACCAGCGAATTGGCTTCCCCGGCTTTCGGGTATTTAAAAGAGGTTTGTTTCGGGTATAGGTCGCCCCATTCGGTCATGGTGAATTCGGGTACATTGGTCTCATCAAACCGGTAGTAGGCTATTTTATTACCGTCGGGCGACCATTCGAATCCCTTGGTAATGGCGAATTCTTCCTCGTATACCCAGTCGGTGGTACCATTTATGATCGAATTCTGCTTGCCATCGATAGTCACCTGCACTTCGATACCCTGGTCGAGGTGGGTCACGATCAGGTTGTTATCCCTGACAAATGCCACTTTGTTCCCGGCAGGCGAAAAGGTGGCGAGCCGTTGCTTACCCCCGGCGGAGAGGCGGTTCAGCTTTTTCTTGTCGAAAT
>CAYJNJ010000115.1:0-11321 GCA_964371595.1 uncultured Bacteroidales bacterium
ATGCACGTCAATGAAGAAGCAAACAGGCTGGAGGTCCAGGCCGACGATAAAAGGATCACCGCGCTCGGGTCATTTATCCGAAAGTATCATATCGATGAACTTCCCCAGTTGCTGAATGTCGTCTGGGGCGACATGAGCCTTGTCGGTCCGAGGCCGCATATGCTCAGGCATACTATCCTGTATGCAAACCTGGTTGAAAATTACCACGACCGCCACCGTGTGAAGCCCGGTATTGCCGGCCTCGCGCAGATGAGGGGCTACCATGGCACGATTTCATCCTGGAAAGATCTGTATGAAAGATGCTCCGCAGATTTTGAATATATAGAGAAATGGTCGTTATTTGGTGATCTTTTTATATTTTTCAGGACAATTTTCAGGATAGTATTAAACCTGTTTTCATAATGCCATTACAGCCTTCCAGTCTGAAAGACGGTTGCCTTCTTGCTCTTCAATACTTCGGGATCTTCCGGTACCCGCTTAAAATGGAAGAAATCCGGGATTTTAACCCGGTAAAAGCGACCCCGGAAGAAACCCGCACGGCATTGGATGAACTTGCGGCTGAAGGTACTATTTACCAGCGGGGGCCGTTTTTTTTACCGGTAAAAGATGAGGAGTGGGTCCCCGCCCGGATAATTGCCAATGAAAGGGCCTATCAGCTCCTGGAGAAATCAGGGAATTATGTGCCGGTCATCGCTTCGTTCCCCTTTGTGAGGTGCATAGCCATAAGCGGCTCCCTGTCCAAATTCTGCGCTACAGCGGATCCCGATATCGATTATTTTATCATCACCGAAGCCGACAGGTTGTGGATAGCCCGGACTTTTCTCCATCTTTTTAAAAAACTCACTTTCCTCACCGGTCACCAGCATTATTTTTGCATGAATTATTTTATTGATACGAAAGCGCTGACCATCACGCATCCCAATATGTATTCCGCAATCGAAGCGGCCACGCTTTTGCCGGTTTACAATGCCCCGGTCATCGACCGGTTTTATAAAGAAAATGGCTGGGTAAATGAGTACCTGCCCAATCACCCGGGCCCGGTCAATCTTTCCTATCTGCGGAAAAATAAAAAACAGCCTGTGAAAAAGGCAATCGAAGGAATTACCGGCATCTTTTTTCCGGGAAAAATAAATTACTTTTTAATGAAGCTCACCGACCGTAAATGGCGTCGCAAGTGGAAGCGTGCGGGCTACCCGGAAGCAGATTACGACCGGTCATTCATGACCAGTATCCACATCTCCAAAAATCACCCGGTGGATTATGAGAAAAAAGTGCTGGCATCGATTGCTGATTATCAAAATCCGGGGAGCCAAACCAGTTGAAAAAGGTTTTGGTCATAGGAGGATCGGGCTTTTTGGGCCGGCATGTTGTCAGTGAGCTGATCAGCAGGGGCATCGAAGTGCACGCCATTGAACATCATACTTCATTGACGCCCAGGCCGGGACTGAATATTATCAGGGGAAGAATTAGTTCCATACACCGGAAATTGATTGAATCATTGAAACCCGATGTGGTTTTTCACCTGGCAAGGCCTAAATTCCCGCTATTGCGCAAAGCCGGCAGGATGCTTGCCGCACGCTGGGCAGCCATTCAAAACCAGCGACTGGTAAGGGAACTGGAAATATCTGCACACCAAACAAGCCTGGTATTTGCTTCAGGAAGCCTGATGTACGGCAATTCCGCCCTGCCTTTCGATGAAGACAGCCCTTTGAAACCGTTCAGCTATGCAAAGCAATATTATCCCGGAGAAATTCCAATACTTTATGCACTGCAATCAAACAAAATCAATGTAAAGGTCATCCGCTGTCCCTGGTTGCTGGATAAGGGATCGTGGTTTGAATGGTTTTATCTAAGGAGTATGCGGGAGTACGGGGCAGTTCCTTTATTCGGGGATGGAAATAATTTAATGGAGATCATCGATATCCGCGATGCGGCCAGGTTGGTTGCAAATTTTGCCGGCAATAAAACAGCCGGCGGGATCATCAACATGGTAACATCCGGGGCGATCAGCCAGATAGAATTTGCAAAAAAGATATCAGCGATCAGCGGATTTCCTGTAAAAGACCACAGGGAATTGTTCCAAAACCGGTTGGAAAAAGAAGCCCTGGAGGCTTTCACCTCAAACATCGTTTTAATAACGAAATATCCGCAGTTAACGGCTGGTTTTGAGTACACAGAACTGGATGAGAGCCTGGACAGGATCATTAAAGGTTGAGTTCACTCTGAAAAGTCTGGGTAGTCAAAAATGCCACTAAAACACTAAAACACAAACTATCACAAAAAATCTGATTATTAAGCTTATAACTTTTGTGTAAATTAGTGTTTCCGTGCTTTTGTGGCAATAAAAAGGCTTTTCAAAGTAAATTCAAGGTTAGATTTTGATTCAGGCCTTTTTGAAAACGAAGAGCGTATATTCCCCTTTTGACCAGAGAAAACTTTTCTGCAGCGATTTATCCCTCTTCCATCTTTTATCAGTGACAGGCAGTTTATTTACCCATTTCCGGTAATTATACCATGCCGGGTAAAAGATACTGTAGCCCTCTTTTTCCAGGAGCTGAAATGCCTTGAAAGCCCGTTTAATTTCACCGGGACTATAGCATCTTGACGGCAGGTGGCGGTCGGTAGAGTACCCTCCCCAATCCTTTTTAAGCCTGGCAAAGGCCAGCCTGAAATTCAGCTTGAGCGCCTGGACGAACATCTCACGCCAGTACCATTTATTCACAAAAGTAAGCACCGCATGCCCGCCCGGTTGCAGCAATTCCCTGATCTGCGCGGCGGCAAGGCCAAGGTCGGCGGTGGTGTTCAGGGCGCCGAAATAAACGAAAACCATATCGAAAGAAGCCGGGCCGAAAAGCTGCAACAACGACCGCTCATCGGCATGGAGGACCTTTGCATTAGCAAGTCCGCCGGCGGTGATCCTCTTATTAGCCAGTTCGACCATATGCTTTGAAATATCCACGCCGGTTATTTTCCTTTCCGGGAAGCCCGCAGCAAACCAGGCCACGTCAAAGCCCGGTCCGCAGCCGATTTCAAGCGCATTTTCGAAAGGATATTTCAGTGTGATCCTTCGGAAATCATCGCGTATCCGCCCGAGCAGGGGATTGACCTCCGCCCTGGCCTCGAAATTCATGTCAGCATCCTTATCGTAATAATCCGAGACGGAATGATAAAAGGAATCGGTGTTTTCAGTCATTGCAAGGTTGTATTACCTTAACAAATGTAAGGAATATCGGAAATTGAATCCGTTACGGTAAGACCTAATATTGCCACAAAAACACTAAAACACAAAATATCACAAAAATCTGGTTACTAAGTCAATAACTTTGGTGTATTTTAGTGCTTTCGTGCTTTTGTGGCAATAAAAAAGCTTATCAGAGTAGACTCAAAACTTAAAGTTTTAACAAAAGTTACTGTGAATTCAATAAAGAATCAACTCAGCCTGATCATGGTACTTTTTTTACCATTGATAAGTAATGCCTAAGAAAATATATTTTACTAATGGATTGTATATGTTACGATTATATTCTCAAAAGCAAAAGCAATTTTACACAATTAAGTTTATAATCATTTAAATTTGAATGGAAACCAGTCCAGGCAGATTAGACCATCTCATTTCCTGGTTGCAAGGTAAATGCTTGCTTACCTTTGCCAGATAACAATCTCCGCAACATGAAAAATTCAGCAACATTTATCCTTTCTGTAGTGATGAGCTTCGCAGTTTATCTGACTGCATCAGCCCAAAGCAAGACACCTGGCCAGAGAGCAGACTCTGTTATCCATCTCATGACACTGGAAGAGAAAATCGGGCAGCTCAACCAGTACAACGACGATGGGATCGCCACCGGGCCGATGACCGTTAAGTCGGACATGGCTGATCATATCCGAAATGGCCGTGTGGGGTCGATGCTGAACAGTGCAAGGACGGAGCGTACGCGGGCCTGGCAGGAAATCGCCATGCAGTCAAGGCTGAGGATACCCTTGATATTCGGACAGGATGTGATCCACGGGTATAAGTCGACCATGCCGGTTCCTCTTGCGGAATCCTGCAGCTGGGACCTCGAGATGATCGAAAAGGCAACCCGGATTGCTGCCACAGAAGCCAGTGCCTGCGGTATCCACTGGACCTTTGCCCCGATGGTGGATATCTCGCGCGATCCCCGCTGGGGCAGGGTAATGGAAGGTGCCGGCGAAGATCCGTACCTGGGTTCGAAGATTGCTTTTGCCCGCGTGAAAGGCTACCAGGGCGATACACCTGGCGCTGTAAATTCACTGATGGCCTGCGCAAAACATTATGCAGCCTATGGAGCAGCCATCGGTGGCAGGGATTACAATTCAGTGGATATGAGCGAACGCTTGCTCCGGGAAGTGTACCTTCCCCCGTTCAAAGCTGCAGTGGATGCCGGGGTTGGCACCTTCATGACCTCTTTCAATGATATCAACGGAATACCATCCACCGGAAACCCATTCCTGCTGCGAGACATCCTGAAAGGCCAATGGGATTTTGACGGGTTTGTGGTCAGCGACTGGGGTTCAGTTGGTGAAATGATCAACCATGGCACGGTAAAAGACGGCTACGAAGCAGCCCTGAGCGCGATTACCGCGGGTTGCGACATGGACATGGAAAGCAGCAGCTATCTCAACAACCTGGCAACTCTCGTAAAAGTGGGCAAAGTGCCGGAAACGATGATCGATGATGCCGTAAGAAGGATTCTGATGAAGAAATTCGAACTGGGTTTGTTCGATGATCCTTATAAATTCTGTGACGCGGAAAGGGAGCAAAAAGAGCTTTACAACCCGGACCATGAGGCTGTCGCCAGGGATATGGCCAGGAAAAGCATTGTCCTGTTGAAAAACGAGAACAACCTGCTTCCGTTGTCCAGGGACATTAAAACCATTGCTTTTATCGGTCCGCTGGTCAAAGCCGTAAAGCAGAACAAAGGCTTCTGGGACAATGAGATACAGGGTGTGGATTCGAATTTCATTGTAACCCAATGGGAAGGGTTGGAAAACAAAGTTGGAAAGACTACAAAACTGCTTTATGCCAAGGGTTGCGATATTGAAGGCGACAACCGGGAGGGCTTTGCCGAAGCGGTGGACGTGGCAAGGCAGGCCGAAGTAGTGATCCTCAGCATTGGCGAGCACAGGGCCATGTCGGGCGAGGCCAAAAGCCGGAGTGATATCACTATTCCCGGCGTTCAGGAAGAACTCCTGAAAGTGCTGCTTGAAACCGGGAAGCCGGTTGTTGTTCTGATCAATGCCGGGCGCCCGCTGGTCTTCAATTACACGGCCGGTAACGCCCCGGCAATCCTTTACACCTGGTGGCTTGGCTGCGAAGCCGGAAACGCTATCGCCGACGTACTCTTCGGTGATTACAACCCTTCTGCAAAGCTTACCATGACTTTCCCCCGCAGCACAGGACAGATCCCCATTTATTACAGCCATCTTAATACGGGAAGACCGGCACCTGATGATGAAAACCGGTTTTATACCAGCGCCTACATCGACCTTTCCATTTACCCGGAATATGAATTCGGGTATGGACTGAGTTACACGACTTTCGAATACAGCAACCTGGTCATGGATAAAAATATTATGACGAAGGATGAAAAGACCGAGGTCTCATTTACGATTAAAAATACCGGGAAATATGACGGGGAAGAGATCATCCAGCTTTACCTGCGGGATTTGGTTGCTTCGCTGTCGAGACCGGTAAAGGAGCTCAAAGATTTTCAGAAGATCAGTCTGAAAGCCGGGGAATCGAAGACCATCAAATTCATTATTGATAAAGAAAAACTTTCCTTCTACAACCAGAAGCTGGAGTGGGTTGCTGAACCCGGTGAATTTGAGCTGATGATCGGGGCGTCATCGAGGGATATCAGGCTGAAGGGCAAATTTGAGATGATTCATTAAGCCTTTTTTAGCCACAAAATCACTAAAACACGAAAATTCACAAAATATTATTACATTGATAACCAATTTTTTGTGGGATTTTGTGTGTTGGTGCTTTAGTGGCAAGTTTCAGAACCGCCGAGTCACCGTGTCGCAGAAATCCTCCCTGCGCCTCTGCGCCCCCGCGGTTAAAAAAGCAAGCCAAATCATAAAAAATTATTTCATCCAGCTAACCATTGCCATCTGCACGTCCCTTGAATTTCCCCCGACCATTATCTCGAACTCCCCCGGCTCCCAGTCGTATTTCAGTTCGTAATTATAAAACTTCAGGTCTTCCGGGGTAATGGTGAAGGAAACGGTTTTGGTCTCGCCGGCTTTCAGGAAGACTTTCTGAAAGCCTTTCAGCTCTTTCACCGGCCTGGTAATGCTTCCGACAAGGTCTCGGATATAAAGCTGAACAATCTCGGCGCCGTCGTATTTCCCGGTGTTGCTGAGGCTGATGCTTGCAGTTAATGCCTGGTCGCCTTTCAGATTCGTTTTATCCAGGACCAGGTCGCCGTAACTAAATGAAGTATAGCTCAATCCATAGCCAAATGGGTAGAGCGGCTCATTGGTCACGTCGATGAAATTGGAGCGGTATTTTTGGTACCATTCCCCGTCAGGAAGTGGACGTCCGGTGTTTTTATGGTTGTAATAAAGAGGGATCTGCCCGACACGCTGCGGAAAGGTAACCGGCAGCTTCCCCGACGGGTTCACTTTACCAAAGACGACATCGGCAACGGCATTACCGGCCTCCGTGCCGCCAAACCAGACATTCAGGATGGCAGGGATGTTCTCCTGCTCCCAGTTGATGGTCAGCGCACGACCGGTAAACAGCACAAGTACCACCGGTTTCCCGGTTTTGAGCAGGGCTTTCAGCAGTTCCTGCTGGCTCCCGGGCAGGGAAATATCGGAACGTGAAGAGCTTTCACCGCTCATCTCGGCAGCTTCGCCCATCACAGCAACGATCACATCACACTTCGATGCGATATCAACAGCTTCTTTCCTGAGTTCTTCCGGTGTGCGATTCGTATCCATTCGTTCTTCGCCCCAGTTAACCCAGGAATCCAGTTCAGGATCGTCCACGAAATTGCTACCCTTGGCATAGACTATCTCAGCCTGTTCGCCGACGGCGGCTTTAAATCCTTCGAGGACGGTTACCGACTGCGCATGGTCAACGGCCACGCTCCACATGCCGGCCATGTTGCCGCGGCTGTTAGCCAGCGGTCCCACAAGGGCAATCTTCCCTTTCATAACAAGCGGAAGCAACTGGTTCTCATTTTTAAGCAGCACAAAACTCTGTGCAGCAATATTACGTGCGGCTTTCTTATGTTCCGGAGTCGAAATTTCCGTATTCGACCTGTTCAGATCGCCGTAACGGTAAGGATCTTCGAAAAGGCCAAGCTTGTACTTTGCTTCCAGTATCCTGCGGCAGGCCAGGTCGATCTCTTCCTTGGTAATATTGCCTTCTTTCAAAGAGGTTTCGAGCGTCAGAAGGAAGCCCTCCCCGACCATATCCATATCAACCCCGGCCTTGAGGGCCATGGCGGAAACCGTCTGCAGGTCGCCCATTCCGTGGGCTTCCATTTCGTTGATCGCGGTGTAATCCGTGACAACGAACCCCTCAAAGCCCCACTGGTCGCGTAATACTTCGGTCATCAGCCAGCGGTTCCCCGAGGCAGGTATCCCGTCGATTTCATTGAAAGAGGTCATGATGCTGCCTGCCCCGGCTTTGACTGCGGCCTGGTATGGCGGAAAATATTCATTGTACATGCGTATACGGCTCATGTCGGTGGTGTTGTAATCACGACCGGCCTCGGCAGCGCCATAGAGCGCGTAATGCTTTACGCAGGCCATGATGGTGTTGTTTTTTGAAAGATCGTCGCCCTGGTAGCCGCGCACATACGCCTCAGCAATGCGTGAGCCAAGATAGGCGTCCTCCCCTGCCCCTTCGGCAATCCTTCCCCAGCGGGAGTCGCGGGCAATGTCGACCATCGGCGAAAAGGTCCAGCAGATGCCGTCGGCGCTGGCTTCTACAGCCGCGATCCTTGCACTCTGCCCGATCAGCTCCATGTCAAAGCTGGCCGCCATGCCCAGCGGAATGGGAAAGGTAGTTTCATAGCCATGGATCACATCCATCCCAAAGATCAGGGGGATGCCCAGGCGGCTCTCTTCCACCGCCACTTTCTGCACATCGCGGATCTTTTCCAGCGATTTGATGTTCAGCAGCCCCCCCACTTTGCCCTCTTTTATTTTACGCCCGATATCTGAACTGGAAGTCTGACCCGTTACGATATCACCCGAACCGGGAAGGTTCAGCTGGCCGATTTTTTCCTGTAACGTCATTTTGCCCATCAGGTCATCAATGAAAGCATTCATTTTTCTGTCGGCCGCAGGGTTTTCCTGCTGTGAGCAGGCTGCCAGAAAACCCAAACCAAACAGAACTGCGATAAAAAGTATCTTTATTTTCATTGTTCAACTGTTACATTGTTAAATTGCTAAATTGCTAAATTGTTAATAATCCCCTTTTCACCTTTTCCCCTTTTCACCTTTCCAGTTCAGGTTTAATTTTCCCAGCCCATATGTTGTATCCCAATTCGTTCATATGAAGCATATCCTCCAGGAAAAGAGAAGGTTCCGGTTCTCCATGATCATTCACCATGTCGTCCCAAACGTTTATAAAGCTTGTATTCCTTTGAGATGACAAAAATTCCTGAATAAGGCTGTTGCCTGCCTGCATCCTGCCGGCCATTTGCCAACGGCTGGGACTGGGCTTCATCGAGATGTACGAGATATTTACATCCGGCAACTTTTCACGAATCATTCCAAACAAAGTCATAAATCTGTATAAAACCATTTCTCCTGAAACCGTATCGCTATATGCGATATCATTTTCCCCGCAATAAATTACAATTTGCTTCGGATTATACGGAAATATCATATCATCAATATAATGGATCTGGTCTAAAATTGTTGATCCTCCGAAACCCCTGTTGATGATTTTGTAACCTGGGAAATACTCCTGAACATCAGCCCACATAGTGAAAGAAGAACTGCCAGCAAAAAGAATGGCACCCTGCGGTGGAGGATTAATCTTATCATTCTCCTTAAACTTCCTGATATCATCGCTGAATGGAAAGTCCTGGCAAAATCCCGAATGAATAAACAGGATCATCAATAAACCCATAACCAGCAACCTTGATTTAGTCATAATTCTTACACTTTTACATTTAATCCTGCTGCCAAACTGTCGTCCCTGACGGGACTTTCATTATCTCATTTCCACGCTTCCATGCTACCAAACTGTCGTCCCTGACGGGACTTTCATTATCTCATTTCCACGCTTCTCCGCTTCCCTGCTTCCATGCCCCCACTACTCCACTTTGATTACATTGCTCCTCTCCCCTATTCCATTCTCGTTGATCGCTTCGATTGCAAAATAATACGTTTTTTCAATATCCATGGTCTTCAGCCAGTATTCATTGGCATTGTGGACCATGATGCAGTTGTACAATTTACCGGGTTCGGTCCCCATGTATATATTGTAGGCATAGGCATCATCCACCGGGCCCCATTTCAGCCATGCGCTGCGCTTGTCCTTTGGTGTCCTGAGTATAATGAATTCACTGACAGCAGACGGTTTTTCACCGGCGCCAATGCCAAAAATCCGGAATCCGCTTATAGCAAACTTTCCGGTGGGCATATGGATATTAACCAGCTTGAGGTAGCGGGTTTTGACCGGCTTTTCAAGCTCAGTGTAATCGTGCGGAACATCAGTTTTATTCAGGCTTTTATCGACCAGCAGGTTCCATTTTTTCCCGTCAGTTGATTCAAATATTTTATACTGATGATAAACCCCGATCGACTTGCCGAGGAATTCCGCATCCTGGTCGGCATAGTTGACCTGGATGGCATATACTGTCGAGATCCCCCCCAGGTCCGATTGGATCCACTCGCCTTCATCACTTGTGGCTGCGCTCCAGTAGGTCTTAATGCTTTCATCCACGGCCAGGTTGGCTGAATAGGAGCCAAAGGTTGATGACACCGTTACCGGTTTCTGGTAATTCAGCAACATCCAGCCTGTGAAGCGGCTTTCGAGATGATTTTCATTTCCGGTCGGCAGGTAAGTGGGATAATCGCCAAAGGTCGTATTGCAATACATAACATCCTCAGCATCGAAACCGGCGGGCCAGATGCCAATCCTTCTTTCAAAATTATTTTTTACAGAGATGGCGATAGTCGAAACATGCCAGTAGTTGCCCCAGTTATCCCGGAACGTTGATCCATGGCCGGCGCCGCGGGCAAAGCCGCCGGGCTTATAGCTGAACGGCATGGATTGCGGCTCGATGGGACCACGGAACAGAGGGTCGCTACCCACTACCACGCCGTCGGCATAACCGCTGAACTCAGTGCCCGGTGCGCCGTACTGCAGGTAGTACTTCCCATTGTGCTTCGTCATCCACGCCCCTTCGATGAACGGATCGAGGAAGGTGTTGTCCATATGCTCGCCAAACAGCTGCCAGCCGTAACGCCAGGGTTGAAGGAGGTACATTTCTTCCCGTGTCCCTTTCGGCTGCATGGTTTTCCTGTCGAGCTCAACGCCGTAAACCGGGTACTGGTTGCTGCTGCCGTTGTACATGTAGAACCGGCCATCGTCATCGGTAAAAAAGGCCGGGTCCCAGCCCCCAATGGTAAACCGCTCCACCAGCGGCTTCCACTTATCGACCCTGGGATTGGTGCTCATCCAGATGGTGAATTCGCTGGTATAGGTCGAGCCGAAAACCAGCATTGTATCCCCAATGATGCCCACTGCAGGGGCGCAAAGCTCGTCGTAGCCATCGTTCCAGGGACGCAGGAATTTGCGGGGAACAAAATTCCAGTTGATCATATCGCTGCTCCACCAGTAACCCCACTGGTTTGTGGAAAACAGGAAATAATCGCCCTTGTAATTCACGATCACAGGGTCTGCGGTTGCGCGGTGGTTTCCCCATTCAGAAAAATTCGGGATGGGTGTATAGCCGTAATCGATATTTGTGGGGTTGCAGTAGGTTTTCTGCTGGGCGCCTGCCTGAAGCATAGTCATCAGCATGATGCAACCTATAAGAACTATTTTTAATCTGTACATATTGAGTGAAATTGGGTTAGTTCTGTCTACCAAATTTAGGAATATTATCTTTTAAGCCGACGGTTCCCTCGCTGCGCTCGGGATGACGCCACGAGCGACGCAGGAGGCCGACGGTTCCCTCGCTGCGCTCGGGATGACGCCTCGGAGCGATGCAGGAGGCCAACGGTTCCCTCGCGGCGCTCGGGATGACGCCACGAGCAACGCAGGAGGCTGACGGTTCCCTCGCTGCGCTCGGGATGACCTCACGAGCGATGCGAAAGAGAAGAGC
>CAYJNJ010000116.1:0-11264 GCA_964371595.1 uncultured Bacteroidales bacterium
ACAGGGACGACAGTATGGTAGGGTATACGGGGATGCAGGAATCCGGCCAGTCCCGCCAGGGACGACAGTTTGGTAGGGAAGCAAGGAATCAGGAAGTCCCAACAGGGACGACAGTATGGTAGGGACGACAGTATGGTAGGGGTTTTGAATTTTGAATTTTGAGTTTTGAATTTATTTGGTCCGCCAGCTGGCGGATGGTGCTTGGAATTTGGAAATTCATTATTTTGGTGCACCAAAACCTTACATAATGAAAAGGATTTTTTTTATTGAAATCTTTGCCCTCTTCATTTTGAATGCAAACGCCCAACAGCTGAATGCCTGGAAAAACACTAAGGTTGTCAGCATCAATAAAACGGCACCGCACTCAACTTTAATACCATTTCCTGATGGAAGGACCGCCCTTGAAAACAATAAATCCATATCACCATTTTATCAATCTTTGAATGGCTTCTGGAAATTCAACTGGGTGGAAAGGCCTGCCGACAGTCCTGAAAATTTCTATGACCCATCCTTCAGCGATTCGGGCTGGAAAACTATCGCAGTGCCTTCCAACTGGGAGTTCCAGGGCTACGGAGTGCCCATCTACGTTAATATTCCTTATGAATGGACAAGGAAACCCAATCCGCCTGAGGTGCCTGAAGATTATAACCCTACAGGCTGCTACCGCCATCGGTTCACAGTGCCGGAAACCTGGTCCGGTAAGCAGGTCTTCATCCATTTCGGGGCTGTCAAATCAGCCTTTTACCTGTGGATTAACGGCAAAATGGTTGGCTATAGCGAAGACAGTAAAACTCCTGCAGAATTCAACATCACCCCTTATATTAAAACCGGTAACAACCTGATTGCGCTCCAGGTCTTCCGGTGGTCCGACGGCTCTTATCTCGAATGCCAGGACTTCTGGCGTATCAGCGGAATTGAGCGGGACGTATACCTTGTTGCCAGGCCCGCAGCATTTATCTCCGATTATTTTGTGCATGCCGGGCTTACCGGAGATTACAATGACGGGGATTTTAAGCTTGAAACCATCCTCAAAAATTCTGGTGGGGCGAGGACCAGGTCTTTTCTGTTAAAAGCAAAGCTGCTTGGGGCAGATGGTAAAACAATAGCTGCTGAATTTTCTAAAGAAATTGATATAAATAAAAATGAAGAAAAGAAAATAGAATTTAGCCGGATTATTTCAAATCCCCTGAAATGGTCGGCTGAAATCCCGAACCTGTATACCCTTGTTATTTCAATTTATAATGATGAAGGGGTTTGTGAAGAATCGGTAAGCAGCAGGGTGGGTTTCCGGTCCAGTGAAGTGAAAAATGGCCTTTTCCTTTTCAACGGTCAGCCGATTTTATTAAAAGGGGTCAACAGGCATGAGCATGACCCGGTTACAGCCCATGTTATTTCAGAAGAATCGATGCTGAAGGATATCAGCCTGATGAAGCAATTCAATTTAAATACAGTCCGTACGTCCCATTATCCAAACGATCCCCGCTGGTATGAATTGTGCGACCAGTACGGGCTGTATGTGATCGACGAAGCCAATATCGAATCGCATGGAATGGGCTATAATCCTGACCGCACCCTGGGCAACAACCCTATTTACATGGAAGCACACCTGGCCAGGGTCCGGGCAATGCTCGAACGCGACAAGAATCACCCGAGTATCATTTTCTGGTCGATGGGAAATGAAGCCGGCGACGGGGTCAATTTTGACACCTGCTACAACTGGCTGAAGCAACGCGATCCGTCACGGCCTGTTCATTATGAAAGGGCAGAGCTGCGGCATAATACGGATATCTACTGCCCAATGTACCCGGATGTGGAATACCTGGCTGAATATGCCTCCAAACTGCAGGAACGGCCGCTGATCATGTGCGAATATGCGCACGGGATGGGCAATAGCACGGGAAACCTGCAGGAATACTGGGATGTGATTGAAAGCCACCCGCAACTCCAGGGCGGATCGATCTGGGATTGGGTTGACCAGGGCTATGAGAAAAGAGATGAAAATGGAAATGTCTATTTTACATACGGCGGTGATTACGGTCCGCCAGGCACCCCCAGCGACAGTAATTTCTGCATCAACGGGATGGTTTTGCCCGACAGGACACCTCATCCTGCCCTTTATGAAGTGAAAAAAGTCTATCAACATATCGGGATAAAAGCCATCGACGCAGAAAACGGCATCATTGCCGTTAAAAACAAATATTATTTCCTCGGTACGGAGAATTTTGATATTAACTGGAACCTGGCTGGCGACGCGCAGGTCATTGCCTCCGGCATTATTGAACAGCCTGCGATCCTGCCACAGCAGGAGAAGTTATTTACATTGGACCTGCCAAAGGTCGATCCGCAGCCGGGCGTTGAATATTTCCTGAATTTCAGCGTAAGTACCCGCCAGGCATACGGGCTCATTCCAGCGAAACATGAAGTGGCTTCCGGGCAAATCCCGCTTTCCTGGAAAAAAGATGTTAAGCCGGTCAAAGACAAGGCATTCCTCGAGTATGTCTGGAGTAAAGACCGTAAAATCCTCGATATCACCGGGGTCGATTTCCTGGCCAGGTTCGATACGCTTACCGGAACAATGGTAACCCTGGAATATGAAGGGCAGAAATTCCTGTCAGCCGGACCGGTTCCGAATTTCTGGCGGGCCCCTGTTGACAATGATTTCGGGAACAGGATGCAGTTTCGTTGTGCGGTATGGAAAGAAGCCAGTTATTCCCGCATCGTGAAATTTTTTCATGCGGAAAAGCTTTCCCATGCTGAAATACTGGTTACCGTGGATTTTCTTCTTGGAGATGCCCGGATCCCTTACAATACCACTTATCATTTTTATGGAACAGGTGATATCGTTATTTCGGGGGAAATTGAGCCCGGCGACGCCGGCCTGCCGGAAATGATGCGTTTCGGGATGAATTTCCGGATCCCTGCCGGGTTCAGCCATGCAAAATGGTATGGCCGCGGGCCGCATGAAAATTACTGGGACCGCCATACAGCATCCTATGTTGGTGTTTATGAAAGCGAAGTTGAAGATCTCTTCTTCCCGTATGTCAGGCCACAGGAATGCGGAACAAGGACGGATGTCAGGTGGATGGCACTTACAAACGATGCCGGCGACGGGCTCCTTATTGCCGGCTTGCCTTTAATTTCCCTGTCGGCATTGCCTTTTACAACCAGCCAGCTCGATTATACCGACAATGAATTCCGTCATACCACCGATCTGATCCCCAATGATTTCATCGATGTGAATGTGGATTACCGGCAAACCGGGGTAGGAGGGAATGATAGCTGGGGTGCCAGGCCCCTTCCTGCATATACTTTAAAAGCTGGAAAATACAGCTATAGCTTTCGTGTACGGTTGTTAAACAAAAATATTGACCCGATGAAAATCAGTAAAGTTGTATTTTCGCCGGTAAAATGAAATCAGCCAGGTTATGAGGATAGAAAAACTAACGTTATTGTTTGTCGTGACAGCGCTTATGTTTGGATGCAGCGATGGGACTAAAGACAAGCAGCGCCCTGATATAATACCCCTGCCTTACCAGTCAGAACTGACAGGAGGGGATTTTACCATTAATTCAGGGACTGAAATCGTCGTTAATCCGGACAGCGAGGAAATAAAGCGCTTTGCTGAAACATTCAGCAGGAAAATAGCCGCATTCACCGGTACATACCATGAAGTCGGCTTTGAAGACGGCGATCAGTCCAGGAATTCGATCTTTCTTAAAATCGACGAAACACTGCGAAATGATTTAGGAAATGAAGGCTACAAAATGTCGGTAAAATCCTCTAAAATAACAATAACCGCCCCTGGACCTGCAGGGTTGTATTATGGGATACAAACACTTTACCAGTTACTGCCACCTGCATTTTCAGGCAACCACACAGACGGGGATGAGGAAATCAAACTGACCATTCCCTGTATTGAAATCACTGATAAACCGGCTTTTTCATGGCGTGGCATGCATCTCGACGTTTCCCGGCATTTCTATAAGAAAGAATTTATCCTGAAGTATATCGACCTTATAGCCATGCATAAAATGAATGTTTTTCACTGGCATTTGACAGATGATAACGGGTGGAGGATACAAATCGACCAGTACCCTTTACTGACGGATGTTTCGGCATGGAGGGCAGACAGGGAAGGTTTGCCATGGACGGAAAGGTCGCCGCAACGGCCCGGTGAGCCTGTAACATATGGCGGGTTTTATACAAAGGATGATATCCGTGAGATCGTTGCTTATGCAAAAGAAAGGTACATAACGATTGTCCCCGAAATAGAAATGCCGGGGCATACTTCAGAGGTTTTTGCCGCTTACCCCGAACTTTCTTGCTCCGGCGAAAGGATCCCCGTTCAGACGGGCTCGTACTGGCCGAACAACAACATTTTCTGTGCAGGGAACGAAGGTACTTTCAGGTTCATTGAAAATGTTCTCGATGAAGTTATTGAATTATTCCCAGGGGAATATATCCATATTGGCGGTGACGAGGCTGATAAAGCATCCTGGAAAACCTGCCCCAAATGCCAGGGGAGGATCAGGCAGGAAGGGCTTGCCGGTGTTGATGAGCTTCAGAGTTATTTTGTGAAAAGGGTGGAGAAGTACATAAAATCCAAAGGAAAGCGCCTGATCGGCTGGGATGAAATCCTCGACGGAGGGCTGCCACCCGATGCCACCGTGATGTCGTGGCGGGGCTTTGAAGGGGGCATGGAAGCTGCCAGGCAGGGCCATGAGGTGGTGATGTGCCCTGTTTCGCACTGTTATTTTGATTATTACCAGTCTGACCCTGAATTCCAGCCAAAAGCAATCGGGGGGTTGACAACCCTCAGGAAGGTCTATTCTTTCAGGCCTGCTCCGGCCGAGCTCCTTGGCGAAGCGCGCACCAAGATCCTCGGTGGCCAGGGAAACATCTGGACTGAATATATTGCATCGCCGGCACATGCCGAATTCATGGCTTTACCGCGAATGACAGCCTTGGCCGAAGTGCTTTGGTCAAAAGAACAGGACCTTGACTGGGATAATTTCCGAAATAGGTTACAAAATCAATTAGCACGGTTTGAACACATGAAGGTTAACTATTTTCGCGGTTCGGGAAAAGTAGAACCTGTGGCATTATTTAATTTCAACGACAAGCCTTATTCATTGAAACTCCAGACGGAGGCTGCAGGAACTGAAATTCATTATACCCTCAACGGGAATGATCCTGATAAAGAATCATTTGTCTTTAAGAGACCCATTAAGATCGACCGTGATGTGACATTGAAGGCAATTGCATTTAAGGATGGGAAAAGACTGGAAAAGCCTTCAGAATACAAGGTTATTTACCATAATGCCATTGGCAGGAAAACGCAGTATTACCAGGCATACAGCGATCGTTACCCTGCCTCAGGTAAGCAGGCATTGACCGACGGGCTCAAAGGCTCCCTGGATCATAACGATGGCTACTGGCAGGGTTTTTATGGCAGGAATGGCGATGTCGTCATTGATTTAGGGGAGGATTTTTTGCTTCGGTCCGTTTCTGCTACCTTCCTTCTCGATCAGAAAAAATGGATTTTCATTCCTGATACGGTGAACTTTTATTTGTCGCTGGATGGTGTGGGCTTTCAAAAATTTGCTGCGGTTACCCATAAAATCCCTTTGAATAATAATATTGCCCTCACGAATGATTTCAGTATAAAAATCAATAAGCCGATCAAAGTCAGGTACCTGAGAATGGAGGCCATAAATATCGGCATTTGCCCCGACTGGCATCCGGGAAAAGGGCAAACAGCCTGGTTGTTCGTAGATGAAATCATTGTGAAATAGGCCTAATAGCTGCCAATACCGATCTTATGAAAAATGCTGCCATTGTCTTTATTATCCTGTTCTCACTTACTGCAAATGCCAGTCCGGATACCTCTGCCTATTATGCTGCGTCCAGGCTGGATTACTATACCAATGAAGAAGCCGGTGAAATAATGGTTTTTGTGCCTTCAGGAAAGAAAAATGCCCGGATCACAACGGATCTGGTATTTGAATATCAAAGCCTGAATAAAGGCTACCCTGTTTTTTCCAGCGGGATATCGACAGTTCCGTTTCCCACAAAATTATTAAAGGAAGGAAAGAATGAGATCACGGTTTCATTTTACGAGAACGAGAAATGGGTTGATTCACGTAAGGTTTGGGTAGAAATAAGGCAACATAAAGATAATGCGGTTAAAATCGACCATGCGACCGGAGGGCTTGTTATTTCAGGGATGCCGATGCTTCCGTTTGGTTTTTCTTCATCATTTCCGGTCGATTTGAAAATGGCAGATTATAGTGCAGCCAGGGGATTTAACCTGGTTTCGCCAAAACATGAAATCCATAAGAAGACCCTGAAAGCACGGAAAGCCTACATGGATCGTTTTGCCAGCCTTGGCATCCGTGTGAATTATGATTTGAGCAGCTTGATGGAACCGGGGCCGGAAATGAAACCTGTCTCCGAAAGATTAGAGATGATCCGAAGGGAAGTTGAATTGTTCCGCGATCACCCGGCTTTGCTGGCGTGGCACCTCGCCGAAGGGCCCGATACTAAAGGCCTGGCGCCGGATTCGCTTCGGGAGGCTTATCACCTCATCCGGGAGCTCGATCCTTATCACCCGGTCTGCATTTTGTTGAATTCCCCAAGAAATGCTGCGCAGTACCAGGAGGTGATGGATATCGTGATGACGGCGCCCAATCCGTTTCCCCAGGGGACACTGATGGAAATCAAGGACTATGCACGCGTCATCAACAATGCTTTTTGGCTGCAAAAGCCATCCTGGATTATTCCTCAAACTTATGGGGGAAGCGGGTATTACCAGCGTGAACCCACACCGCAGGAGGTGAGGGCAATGACTTATTTGGCCCTTATTTCCGGCACGACTGGTGTACAATACTCTAACCATGGCCCGGATCATAGTCCAAAATCAACTGCACTTTGGGATGAGTGCGGCATCCTGGCAATGGAAATAGCTGAACTGACGCCAGATATCCTTTCGGCGCACCCGGCCCCCGAACTTATCCCCGACAATCCCTGGATACATGGCAGGGCTTGGAACAGGGCCGGCCTTGTGACTATTGTCGTCGTTAACAGCAATAACGAGCCGGGACATTTTCGAATCAAGATGAAGGATGTTGATTTAACTATCCAGGCGGATGTGATGTTTGAAAACCGAAAGGTGGAAATCAAGGATGGGCTTGTTGAAGATATCATTGAAGGTTATGGGACAAGGATTTACCGGTTTGATGCCAGGCAAAAGCCCGATTGGGTGAAGGAGCTTCAACATGGGAACCTGACCATAGACCCGGGATTTGAGGATTTGTCGAATGTCGGGGTGCCTGCCGGATGTTATGTTATTAAAGGAAACGATCCGGGCAGTACTTATTTTATCGATTCCAGGCGGCATTACCTGGGTGAACATTCCCTGAAACTGAATAATCCTTCCAGCCTGGCTGGTGACCGCTTGTTATTCTTATGTCCGGGTATTTCTGCAAAGAAAAGCTATTCAATTAGTATCATGGCAAAAACAGGTCCGTCCCCGAACCTCCCGTCTGCGAAAAATGAAAACCAGGTCAGGTTTAACCTTGGATTAGGAAACGCAATGCAAGCCTTCACATTGACTGATACCTGGCATAAATATGAGATCAGCGGTATCATGGTCAATGGAGAAACAATTTCACCAATGCTTCAAATGGCCGGGAAAGGCACTGCATGGTTTGATAACCTCCTTGTTTACCCCGATATGGAATTGGTTGAAAGCAAAGGGGATGGTGGGAAAGTCATTGTTGAAATTAAGTGCGTCCATCCTGATGCAAAGATATTCTATACGAGTGATGGCAGTGAACCGACTTCTTTATCAGAAGAATACAAGATCCCGCTCGAGGTCGACCGGTCCGTTGTGATCAAAGCTTCCGCCTTTCTGCAGGGTATCAGGGTGGGTTATATCGAATAAATCTTACGCTTTACTTTTCTTAGTTGAACAATTCCCTGACGGGATTGTTTGTATAATCATTTGCCCAGTCTTAACAGGATCTACGGATTCACTATAAACTTCAGGGAATGATAAATATCCCTTCTCTTCTTAATAAGTTACTTGGTAAAGTTAAACCTTTAGTTATGGAAGAATTGAATACGGACATTAACGGTGGCCTGCCTGCAGACCCGGCGGAAATGACTGAACCTGCCCCGGCTCCCCAGCCTTTGCCAGGGAAAATCAGTACGCTGAGAGCGGCGACCGCCATCCTGAACGGGATGGGAATCGGATTGCTTCTTGGAATGCTCCTCGGATTATCGATATCCCCGGTGGTAAGTGGAGTTATAGCTACGTTGACGGGGCTCCTGGCCGTACTGCTCGGACTGGATGAAAAATACCTTGATCCGCTGAAAAGTTTGCGGATAGGTACTTTTGGGATCTTCGCCGTTTTAGGGATCATGGCGGGGCTGAATATCAGGGCAAACGATTCTTTTGCCCCCACAATGCTTGAAAAGAAAAATGAATATGTCGCATTAGGCTATACTGACGCTGAAGCCAGGGCTTTTATCACCAAATCTATCGAGGCGGATACCGGCAAAACCAGGCGCGAAGCGGGTGTGCTCTATTCTTCTACCGTCGATGCCGGGGCTTGCGATGTCCTCGTCTACGCAAATGAAGATACCCCGCTCCCAGAGCTCCTAAATACCTTCAGGGAAGCCGGTGGCACCTGGAAGGAACTGGCTGAGAACTTTAAAAATGATTTGCCCGATGAGTTGGTTAAGGTTTCTCTCCTCAGTATGCGCGATTGCTTCTGCGACCTGGCCACATCAGGTGATATAAAAATGACCAACCGTGACCAGGTGGCGAAATTAGACCAGGACAGTTCACTGGACAAGATAGAACAGGTATTGTCAGATTCAGGAAAAAACTGGCAGGCCATCGTCTATAAGATTTCCGGCAAAATTCCTGAAGACCAGAGGAAAAAAGTTTATTTGTCTATAATTAAAGTGTTGACCCATGATTAAAAAATATACCCTTTTAGTGCTTTTTCTGATAGTTTGCGGAACTGCTTTTGCCCAATTTGATCCCGCAACCATAAAAAAGTCCCTCGTTAGGGTCGTAGTTAGTGTAAATGCTAATGAATCTAACGTGTGCACCGGTTTTGTGTGGAAATCGCCAAACCAGATCGTGACTTCACTGCACGCGATGAACCCGACAGGAACCATCAAGGTGTTATATCTAAACCAGGCCTGGCGAAAAGCAAAGATTAAGAAAGTGCTTCAAAAAGCTGACCTGGTGCTGCTCGAATTGCTGCCCGGAGAAGAAGCTGTCCCATCAGGGGTTGTGCCCTTGACCAGTTATAATGAACAGACGATCAAATTTGGCACGGAGATTTTCGCAATGGGTTATAACAGCGGTGCCCAGGGCAGTTCGTCCCGCACACTGAAAAAGGGTTACGTCGATCCGGAAACCCTTGACAACCTTATCCCCAAGACTGATAAAACTGCTTTGGCCAGGATTGGTTTTCCTGCCCTGGACCTTCATATTCTCTATCTTGAAGGCAGCCTCCTGCCAGGGTACTCCGGCTCGCCTGTTTTTGATCCGCAGGGCCGGCTGGTTGGCATAGGTGATGGCGGCTTAGAAAAAGGCGCCAGTAACGTAAGCTGGATCATCCCTGCCAAATACCTGGCTGAACTGGAAAGTTCCACGGTTTCATCCCTTCCGGCTAATTTTGCTGAGCTAAGCCAGCTTTTCTCGGCTAAATCTATCGTCGATACCCCAGTGGAAAACATAGAAGAATATGTCAGTGAGCCATCCCCGGAATATGTCCCGCTGGATGCCGGCGATTTCGAATTTTATCTTACCAAGAACAGGTCGCTGATTGAAATGGTTGAAACGTCCGATGACCCTGATAACCTGGTGAAATTTGCCACTGAACTTGAAGATATGAATGTCACCCTTAATTATGATAACCTCCGGTTTGATATTTATGAAGATATCAATAACGGAGTAGTGCTTGCAGTGCCTGAGGGTAAGGAGCTTTATTATTACGAAGAGGGTGGTTATTTTGCAATGAATTACCCGGAAAACAACCTGGTTGGACTCATGTACCTGGGATCTAAAGCTGATTATTCCACGACTAATTTCGAGGATCTGACCGTGGAGGTGCAGGACTGGGCCAATACCACTATTGCGCAGCTATATGGTGTATCGGGATTTACAACGGATAACGACTATTCTTACTGGCTTGATTTTGAAGGGGGAAGGAAAATCGCCTGGATTTCAATGCTTGGTAATGAACCACTTCTGGGCGCTGATGGAAGTACCCAGGCAATAGGCCTTTATCTGACATTACTCATGTCGGATGAAAAAACCTTTCTGGCAGTATCATCTTTCCTGGTTCCGGTTGAGCTGTTAACCTATGCACAGGAATATGGTCTGGATTGCGTAAACCCTTTATATTATGAGCAATGCGAATACTTTGAATCGCTGATCAAAGTGTTCTGCGCTGCACACCTGACAACATTTGCTTATTAGCCACTATAGATCTGTCATTGCATTGATGCTCAGTTCGGCGAATTCTTCCAGGGGTATGCCGATAAGTTCACATTCCATGATATTCTCCCTTTTCACCGAAGCGGCAAAGGCTTTTTCCTTCATCCGTTTCACGACCGATTTTGGTTTCACGCTCGAGATTTTCTTATCCGGGTAGACCAGCGATGTGGCCAGGATCAAACCGGTTATAGTTTCTCCGGCTGCCAGGGCATGATGAAATTCCGTGGTACGCGGAATATTGACAGCCATTTCATTGTGCAGTTTGATCGCCTCAATGACATCCTCATCGACATCCATTTCTGTCAGCATACGTGCGGTTTCCAGGCCATGCACATAGGGATCGGCATGGGTAATTTCCACATCCAGGTCATGGAGCAAACCTGCCAGCCCCCATTTCTCTTCATTGCGCCCAAGCCTGCGGGCCAGGGCACGCATAACGGCTTCCGATGCAAGGGAATGGAAGATCATCCTTTCGTTTTGAATATGCTGGTGAAGGAGGTCCAGCGCTTGTTGGCGGGGGAGGAGCATGGGAATGTTTTTTGCAAAGATAAAGGTTTACAAGTTCCATTGTTCCAGAGTTCCAATCAGCCCCCACCCTACCCTCCCCCAGTCGGGGGAGGGATTCATGGACAATGGACGGTTTTACATTTTTCATTTTGCATTTGAAGGCGGATGATCAAGAATGGATGCTGACGAAGGAACTTTTTTCCATCCAGTTTCCTGTTCCTTACCAATTCCCAGA
>CAYJNJ010000117.1:0-11192 GCA_964371595.1 uncultured Bacteroidales bacterium
GTGCGGGGGTGATGAAGAAGGCGGTTGCGGTGCTGGAGCCGAGGCTGGCAGCGGAAAAGCTGCTCGCGCCCCTACCCCTGAATCCCCTCCCCCAATTGGGGGAGGGGACCAAGGGGAGGGGGCCTGGCAGAAAGGTGCTGCTGGCTACCGTTAAGGGCGATGTGCATGATATCGGGAAGAATATCGTGGGCGTGGTGCTGGGTTGCAACAATTACGAAGTGATCGATTTAGGGGTGATGGTGCCGGCGGAGAAGATATTGCAGACGGCCAGGGAGCAGGATGTGGATGTCATCGGCCTGAGCGGGCTGATCACGCCATCACTCGAAGAAATGGCCCATGTGGCTTCAGAGATGCAGAGGCTGGACTTCAGTGTTCCGCTGCTGATAGGTGGCGCCACAACCTCTGAAATTCATACGGCGGTGAAAATCGCCACTCAATACCAGCAGGCAGTAATCCACGTCAAAGATGCTTCACGCTGTATTGGTGTGCTTTCTAACTTATTATCCCCCGAAAACAAAGAAAAGTATGTTACCGGGATCAGGGATAAGTATACCGATTTAAAAGTTAAACATGAAAACCGTAAAAGAGATGATGTACTGATCTCCCTGGAAAATGCCCGGAAAAACAGGCTGAAAGTCGATTGGGACAGCGTAAAGATCACGAAGCCCGCTTTTACCGGGAACCATATCCTTGAAGATTACCCCCTTGAAGAATTGCGAAATTATATCGACTGGACTTTCTTTTTCCATGCCTGGAAAATACCGGGGAAATTTCCCGAAATATTTGATGACCCGGTAAAGGGCGAAGAAGCCAGGAAGATCTATGATGATGCGCAAAACATGATCGAAGAAATGATCTCCCGAAAGATGATAAAGGCAAGGGGTGTGTTTGGGTTTTACCCGGCGGTTTCAAAGGATGACAGCGTGATTTTACTGACAGATGACGAGGAAAAAACTCAGTTTTCGGCCTTGCATTTTCTACGGAACCAGGAAAAGAAAGGCGAAGGGGTCCCGAACCTGAGCTTTGCCGATTTCATCGCACCGGAACCAGGCGGGAAGGTAGATTATATAGGGCTTTTTGCGGTTACTGCCGGCATTGGCATCGAAAAATGGGTGAAGCATTATGAAGAGGCGCTGGATGACTACAGCAGCTTTATGCTGAAGATCCTTGCCGACCGCTTTGCAGAGGCATTTGCCGAAAGGCTGCACGAAAGGGTGAGGAAGGAATTCTGGGGATTTGCAGCGGACGAAAGCCTGCCGCTACCTGAAATGTTAAAGGAGGAATACCAGGGTATCCGCCCGGCGCCGGGCTACCCTGGATGCCCGGAACATTCGGAAAAAAGGACGATATTTGACCTGCTGGAAGCTGAGAAAAATGCAGGCATTACATTGACGGAGAATTTCGCGATGTACCCGGCTGCCGCGGTGTGCGGGTACTATTTCAGCCATGAGTTTTCCAGGTATTTCAACCTTGGGAAGCTAACCGACGAACAGGTTGAGGATTATGCAAAAAGAAAAAGTATTCCTGTTGAACAGGGTAAAAAATATTTGAGACAAAATCTATCTAATGAATAACTTGAAATAATTTCTCGCAGATTTTCGCAAATTATAAGCAGATTTTCGCAGAAAGTTTATCTGCGTTGATCTGCGTGAAAATCTGCGTTGATCTGCGTGAAATATCTGACCAAACATGAGAGTAATAGAAGCAATAGAAAAATCGAAGAAGCCCCTCTTCACATTTGAGATCCTTCCCCCTGTGAAAGGCAGCGATATCCATTCCATATACCGCGCCATCGATCCGCTGATGGAGTTTGAGCCCTCCTTCATCGAAGTGACCTATCACCGGGAAGAGATCTCCTACAAAGAGTTTTCAGACGGGAACATCGAGAAGAAGGTCCTGCGTAAACGCCCTGGTACCGTTGGGATTTCGGCAGCTATAAAGTACAAGTATAAAGTGGAAGTGGTCCCGCATATCATCTGCGGCGGGTTTAACCGCGAGGAAACTGAGAACGGCCTCATCGACCTTCATTTCCTTGAAATTTACAACCTGCTTGCCATACGGGGGGATAATCTTCCCGGTGATAAATTCTTCAAGCCTGAAAAAGGAGGGAACCAGTACACGCTCGACCTTATCCGCCAGATAAAAGACCTGAACCGCGGGATTTACCAGGATAATGAGCTGGTGAACAATGCAAAGACGAATTTTTCAGTAGGGGTCGCCGGCTATCCGGAAAAGCACGCCGAAGCCCCGAATATGAAGACGGATATCAAGCACCTTAAGGAGAAGATCGATGCAGGGGGGGAATATATTGTCACCCAGATGTTTTTTGATAACCGGAAATATTTTGACTTTGTCAGCCAGTGCCGTGAAGCCGGGATCACCGTTCCCATCATACCCGGATTAAAGCCGGTTTCCACCATCGGTCAAATAAATACACTGCCAAGGACATTCAATATTTCAATCCCGGAAGATTTACAGAAAGAGATTGAAAAATGTAAAGACAACCGTGCAGCAAGGCAGGTTGGAATAGAATGGTGCCTTGCACAATCTAAAGAGTTGATGCAAGCTAATGTACCGGCCTTGCATTATTTTACCATGGGAAAGTCGGATAATATCCGGGAGATTGTGAAGGAGGTGCTGTGAAAGGTGGTGAAGTGGTGGAGTGGTGGAGTGGTGAAGTTTATTTAGACATTTTCTAAATATCTTAAGGTTTCGATATATGGATTAAAATCAATTATTTTTATACCCTAAAATTCTGAATCAAAAACCATTAACTATGAAAAAGCTGTACATTCTTACGCTGTTTTGCCTTGTAACCCTTGGATTGATCGCCCAGCCTGTTGGCCGGCAGAAAGTTATTGTTGAAATCGGTACCGGCACCTGGTGCACTTATTGCCCCGGCGCTGCCATGGGTGCTGACGACCTCGTGGCCAATGGCTGCCAGGTGGGAAATATTGAGTACCACAATGGGGATCCGTACACAAATACTGCCTCCGATGCAAGGAATGCCTATTATGCGGTATCGGGTTATCCCACGGCGCACTTCGACGGGGTGCTGAGCTATGTCGGCGGGAGCCATACCGAAAGCATGTACCCGAACTACCTGCCGCTTTATCAGCAGAGAATGGCTGTTGCCAGCGACTTCCTGGTTGATATTTATGGCCAGAATTCCGGGTCGGTTTATGATATTTCATTAGTGATCACGAAAGTCAATGGCACCTGGGGCGAATTAACCGTCCAGCTTGCCCTGACAGAATCTGAAATCGTTTACTCATGGCAGGGGCAGGACCACCTGAATTTTGTCGAAAGGCTGATGGCACCCGATCACCTCGGAACTACGGTTGATTTCACCGGTGTGGAAACAATCACCGTCCCGCTGCAGTTCACGATGAACTCGACCTGGGTTGCCGCTAATTGCGAGATTGTAGCTTTTGTGCAAAATGAGGCTACCAAAGAAATCCTCCAGGGAAATATGGTTGCCGTTCCTGACCTCGAGCCCATGGTGGCTACCGCAGGGTTCAGCTGCAGCGATATTACACCCTGTATCACTACTACAGTTGAATTTGAAGATGAGTCGATGGGAGATATCATTTCCTGGAACTGGACTTTTGAAGGCGGCAACCCGCCGACTGCATCGGTACAGAACCCGGTTATTGCTTACAACACTCAGGGCCAGTATGATGTCAGCCTTATCGTTTATGACGGGGAAGTTTATGATACGCTTACCAACCCGGAATACATCCTTGTCATTACCCCTCCTGTGCAGCCGAATACACCCGGCGGCCCGACAGCCATCTGCCAGGACGATACAGGCATCCAGTACTCCATCCCTGTTGTCCAGTGGGCAACTACCTATGTCTGGGATGTCGAGCCCGACGCAGCCGGCACCATTTCAGGACCTGATCCGGTCGCTACTTTTACCCAGACCCCCGGGTACCTGGGAAACTATACCATCAAAGCCAGGGCCGATAACAACTGCGGAACAGGCACATGGTCACAGGGCCTGAACTGTACCGCATTCCTCACACCGGCCCAATACACGCTATCTGACGGCGCTGGCTATTGCGAAGGGGGAGAAGGCATCCAGGTTACCCTCGACGGATCGCAGGAAGGCGTTAGCTACGAGCTTTATCTTGATGGCGACCCCACAGGGGAGATTGAAGAAGGAACGGGCTCTGCCCTTGATTTCGGCTTCCAGACCGAACAGGGCATCTATACCTGCATAGCTTTTACCGACAACTGTGAAAGCAACCAGATTGGTAACTCGTATATCTACGTGATCACAACACCGGCAGAGCCTGAAACACCATCAGGCCCGACGGTCCAGTGCAATAACCTGGAGAATGTAGACTACACCACGGATGATGTTACCGGGGCGACTTCGTATGAATGGAGCCTGACACCTTCAGAAGCCGGAACGATCATCGGTGACGACATTACCGGCACTGTAAACTGGAGCCGCGAATATTCGGGAGCGGCCCAGATCAGCGTGGCAGCAGTTAATTCCTGCGCAACCGGACCTGCTTCGGATAACCTCAGTGTCACTGTCAATGCAGCGCCCGAGCCGGCCATCAGCGGCGACCAGGATGTTTGCGACTGGGAAGCCGGATTCATTTACTCAACCCCGGAAACAGAAGGAAACACCTATACATGGGAGCTTTATAACGGCCATATTACCGGCGGTGAAGGAACCAGTGAAGTTACCGTTACATGGCATAATGCGGGCAGTGGCTGGATCAATGTCACGGAAGCCAATGCCACCTGTTCCGAAATTACAGCCAACTTTGAAATTGTGATCAACGACTGTGTTGGAATCGGAGAAGGCGAAGGCACTTCCTTCAGTATCTACCCCAATCCGGTGAAGGACGAACTCCAGGTCCGCTTTGCCGGCAAGAATACCGACAACAGGCTGGTCATCGTGAACCAGCTGGGCCAGGTTATCCTCGACCGGATGACCGGTGGCAGCCAGCAGTTGCTCATTAATACCTCCGAATATGCCAAAGGCGCTTATGCACTAAGGGTATATGGTGAAAATGGGGTGACGGAGAAGAAGTTTATTAAGATTGATTAGTTAAGCCGGCAGATCCTTCGCTTCGCTCAGGATGACGTCATCCTGAGCGAAGCGAAGGATCTATTTCACACCTCGCCACTATTAATGCAACCCGAGAATTTTAATTCTCTTCTGCAGCAGCGAATAGTATTTCTCCTTAAATTCCTCTGTAAGAAAACAGATATCCAGCAAGCCCTTCCATTCCGGGATAGATTGGTTTAGTGATTGTATGGTGTTTTCAATCACTTTTCCAGGTAATCCACATCTTTCAAAACCAAAATAATCGACAAGGTCTTTTCTCTTTAGATTTTTCTTTTTACCGGCGATACTAAGGGCTATTTCTTCTGCACCACCTTTTAAGACAATTGTTGTGTTCAGGAGATCATATGCAGGAGATAGTTCGGTTATATCCCCATTTCTGATCAAAGAATAGTTCTTCATATGCATATCTTCATTCCCAACAAGAAAATTGAATAAAACCAGACGGAATAGCTTTGCCTTTTCGATCAATGGGAAAGTACAATACTCGTCCAATAACACCACTAGTTTTTCCATGGTATAATTATACTTTGTATCCCTTGTCAGTAAAGCAAGCTGGGCAAAGTCCTCGACCGGGATCTTATCTTTATGACCCGCCCTGTCGAACCGCTTGATGAAGTAAGTCAGCGATTTATCTTTCGACCAGATCAGGCCATGCATCGGAACCGGAATGTTTGCGATAAAGGCCATGCGCATCGTCACATCTTCATTTTCCGGAAGTTGTGGAAAAACCTGGTGTTGTGGCTTTAAAATATATCTTCCTTCCTTATCCACAAGGTCAAATTTACGATCCTTAATATTCAGCACTGCGCTTAGCTTGGGCTGCACACCCTGGATTGATAATTTAACCGCCCTTGCCATCGCTTCAGCCCTTTGCTCTTCTGCTGAATAATCAAAAAGCTCAAGATTATCAAGATTCTGGGATAATGATTTCAATCCTTTTTGGCTATAAAGGCCGTCACTGACAGCTTCGTATGTAACCGGGCAACGGTTCATCCTTCAGTTTCTTTAACCGTTACAGCGCCTACCATATCATTTCCAACCATCATTAATTGTGAAAAGAGATCATTCCGGTCCACTTTTCCCTGTTCTAAAAGGCCTTCAAGTTGGTTACCTTCGGGAAGGAGCCCTTCGAAAAAAGGCGGAAAGCTGCTGAATAAGTATACTTTCCGGCTTAATGGCATAGTCAGCGAAACCGGGTAGCCTGAGTAATCAGTTATATACTCAAAGCGGTATTCTTTTTCAAAAACAACTTCCGAAAGAGACCCGGCTTCCTTGCCACATACAAAGACTTTAGCTTTTCTCATAGGTGTTTAAGAATTTATCCATGAGCGGACTTTTAAGTTCAACCCTGATATTAAGAACATGCAATATTTTCCTTAGCGTATCGAGCCGGATGGTTTCTTTCCCTTTTTCAAGGTCGAAAACTACCGTTTTCCCGATGCCGGCCATTTCAGCCAGTTGAAGCTGGCTAAGCCCGGCAGCTTTACGATGTTTCTTGATAATTTCAGATAATACAGAGGGATTGATCATATTTTCCCGTTTTAGCGGCAAATATAAGACAATTATTGAAAGATGGCAAGAGATTTGATAAAAATTACTGCTATAGCGGGATTCAGTTGGACAGTTGGACAGTTGGACGGGAAGACTATAGGACTGTAAGACGGGAAGAAGTGAAAGAATGGAACTCTGGAACACTGGAACCCTGGAACCAGCTCAGAAAATCCTGTACCTCGCCACCCCCCATTTCTGCAGCCGGTACCGGAAAGAAACCCCCAGCACGCCAAGCCCGTATTTGATGCTTCTTCTCAGATTGATAGATGAAGCATCATCGAAATATTTGGTGGGACAGGTGATCTCGGCGATCTCATAACCGGCATAAAAGATTTGGGCCAGCATCTGGTTGTCGAAAATGAAATCGTTGGAGTTAAGCGGAAATTTAATGTTGAGAAGGACTTCCTTTGAAAAAGCCCGGTAACCGGTGTGGTATTCCGATAATTTCTGCTTCATGAGGATATTCTGGGCGAGGGTGAGGAAGCGGTTGGAAACGTATTTGTAAAAGGGCATGCCGCCTTTAAGCGCCCCTTTTCCGAGGATCCGCGAGCCAAGGACAACCTGGTAAACATCGTTCGCGATCAGGTAGCACATGCTGTGGATCAGCTTTGGCGTGTACTGATAATCGGGGTGGAGCATCACCACGATATCGGAATTGATCTCCAGGGCTTTGTCGTAACAGCTTTTCTGGTTGCCGCCATATCCTTTGTTCCTCCCGTGCTCGATGATATAATTTATGCCGAGTTGTTTTGCTAAATCCACGGTATTGTCGCGGCTTCGGTCGTCAACAAGGATCACATCATCCACAATATCAAACGGGATCTCCCTGAAGGTCTGTTCAAGGGTCTTTTCTGCATTGTAAGCCGGAAGCACTACGGTGATCTTCTTTCCGTTGATCATAATCCTGGATTTGGTTTTTCTGGATATCGCGCCGCAAAGATAAAACCGTTCTTTTCGTAAAGAAGCGTTAATTGAGGATAAATGCGTGAATACTCCTCTTTTTTCGTCATTTTATAAACAAAATAGGCAGGCTTATCCAGCTTTCCGTTCAAAAGCCAGTCATTGTCATTGGCAAGAGGGTTTTCCTGCGGCATGGTTTTTCCATAAAACATATGGGCATAGCTTTTAAAGCCGAGGGTCTTGATATAGCAGTCTTCCTGGCTGTGGGCACGGTAAAAATCGAGGGCCGATCGCTGTACATAGCCTTCGATCTTCCCGGTGAAAACAGTCATGGTCAGGAAGGTGAAGATCATCACCGGGACAAATAGTGTCACGAACTTCCGGAAAGGATCCTTAATTATAAAAAACCCTATTACACCAATAACCATTACACCACCAACCAGCACCTCCAATCCCGTCCAGCGGATGTCGGCAGCAAGGTTAGCCACGGCGAAAGGATCTTTGATCAGCCCTGAATTCATGAGCCATTCCTTGTTAAGCCCGACCAGGGTAAAGCCGATGATCACCAGGAACCAGAGGGTGGCTAATGCAGCAAGCACAATGACGTAAGGCTTATTTAAACGGCTCTTTCCTTCAATAATCCGGTAGATTGCCAGAGCGGCGAGGTAGGTCAGCGGAAAATAGGCCAGGGAAGAATAGTGGACGATCTTGGTCTGGACGATCTCGAATAAAATGACAACGGTGAGGAGAAGGATGATACAGGCAAGGCGCCATTCTTTCTGCAGCGGCTTTTCATCCTTATCAGCCTTAAAGCCTTTGAACAGGAAAGCCGAAGCCGGGAATACGCCGAGCAGCAGGATGACAATATGATAGCCCGGAAAACCGCCGTGGCCCGCGTCTTTCGTGCTGAACAACCGTACCTGGTAGATGATGAAATCTTTAACAGTATCCAGGTGTCCGTTGGCGATCATTATTACAAACCAGGATCCTCCTGTAATGATTAAGCCTGCAAAAAAGAGGAGGAGGTGGGTGGGGTGGATTTGAAATTTGGCGGATTTGAGGATTTGGGGATTTGAAGTTTTGAGGTTTTGAGGTTTTGAGGTTATGAGGAGGGTGGTTAGGTAAACGGAGCCAGTAATGCCGAAGATGATTAAGGCGACAGGACCTTTGGTGAGGATGGCGAGGCCGATGGCGAGGCCGCTGAGGAAAAGGGGAAGAGGTGGTGAAGTGGTGAAGTGGTGGGGTGGTGAAGTGGTGAAGTGGTGAAGTGGTGAGGTGGTGGAGTGATTTGCGGTGTGGCTTAAAGCTTGCGGCTTGTGGCTTGCAGCTTGCGGCTCGAGGCTTGCGGCTTGCAAATAAAGCACCGCATAATAAACTCCCAGGAAAATAAACAGGTTAAACCAGGGATCGATGATGCCGGATTTGAAATAGAAGAAAGGGAGGATGGAACCGGCGTAGACGAGGACCCAGATGAGTCCCATTTTTTCATTGTAGATCTTTTTGCCGATGCTGAAGATGACCATCAGCGTTACGATTCCGCAAATGGCGTTGGGGAAGCGGGCAGCGAATTCGTTGATGCCGAAAAGCTTCATGGAAAGCACCTGCATCCAGATGAAGAGCGGCGGTTTTTCCCAGAACGGCTGGTAGTTGATCTGCACGTTCAGGTAATCTTTTGTAACAATCATCTCCCGTGCGATCTCGGCGAAATTCACCTCATCCCAGTCGAACAGGGCGACGTTGCCCAGGAAAGGGAAGAAGAGGAGGGCGCCGCCTATTGCAATAAGCAGGTAAATGTAGAGGGTATTGGATTTTTCTTTAATCAATGCAGAATATGATAATAGCGGTGTAAAAATACGTAATTGGAATGATTTTTTTGCAGGCTTTTAATAAACCACGAAGTAACACAAAGGGTTTTCACAAAGGAACACAAAGTGGGAATGTGTTTATTCATTTCCTTTGTGCGCCTTCGTGAAAACCCTTGGTGCGCCTTTGTGGTTAAAATCCAGGATCGAGACAGCCCCAAGCTCTATGCCCTATGCCAAATGCCCTAAGCTTTTTCTTAGTCATTCAGCGAATCAATGCCTTGTTCTTTAAGCCGTTCAAGGTGTTCTTTCATAACTAACACTTGTTCTAACGGATGCCCTTGCCAATTCGTAACTTCTCCCACAACTCTGAAAGGGTGTGTGGAACGATAGGATTGTGTTGGGTTGCCCGGAAATTTTTTATCTGTCAGGTCAGGATCGTTTTCAATAGGTCCGGTGGGTTCTACCAGGTAAATTCTTTCCCGTCCATCTCCAGTAGCAAGTTCAGCACCCCAGATAGCTGCATCCAATGTCGCAGTTAGAAAAATGTATTTTGCATTCTTTCTTTTTCCAAAGTTCGAGTTGAAACCAGCTTCGATCAGGTCACCAACCTTTAGGTCAATCCGTGTGCCGTGAAAATAGGTTTGAGCAAATGGGCTTGGGCCTATGCCGGATGATTTGAGTTTATCTTTATTTTGTTCCATGGTAAAATTCGGTGTTTGATTGATGTTTCAGTTTTGCTGCCGGTTGAAAGGATTGACAGCCAGTGATAACTCCTCAATTCCAGATCCTGGATCTCTTGGGCTTCATCGCGTATTGCAATCAGCGAGTTTAACCACAAAGGCGCACGAAGGGATTTCACGAAGGCGCACAAAGGAATTAAGTACTAACCTTAAACCTTGGTGTTCCTTTGTGAAAACCCTTTGTGATACTTCGTGGTTAAAATCCAGGATCGAGACAGCCCCAAGCCCTACGCCCTACGCCCTAAGTCCTATTGGCTGTTCTGGACAGGCTGTGCAAAGGGCAATTAACCTGTCCGGATGTATCGGTGGTGGGTTTTGACATACAAAGCTTTATTTATCAGCGGCTGACGTATTATTTTTACTTCTTTTATTAAGTGCAAGTTTGTAATAGTACAAAGGTTCAAAAATCAATTCGGCTTCAATATTGAGGGATTTCAAAAACTCAATATAATTTATCAAATGTAGATCTTCGTTTGGACCAATAAATAAGCAGTTAAGATCAAATTGTTCTCCAATAGTTTCAATTAAAATCATATTATTGATTCCGCTGTTTTCTCTCATAGATCTTAAGAAAATCGCAGCAGGATTAATATCTTGTTCTGCACCGGCATAATTCACTATAAATCTTTTGATAGTTTTAAGATCAATAACTTGCTTATTATTATTTAACCATAACTCAATTCCTGTGGTTGATAACGTGACTTCTCCAATGATAATATATTTCTCATAGGTATAAAGAAAGATCAGCAATGAGAAAATCAGAATTAACGTAACAATCAAAATTGCAGGAGACTTGGAATTGGTAAATTCATTGATCAAGACCATCCCTGCAAGAAGTATTGCACCGCCTATAATTACCAGTACTCTTATCAATCGTCTCCGAGGGTCAATACGGACAATATTATAAATTCTTCTGAAATCCATTTGTTTTGGCGGATTAGATGGATTAAAAGGGCCTAATTTTTGGCTATGATGTCGGCTATGGTGTGGAATCCATTTAATTCAAAATTGGCTCTAAAGCAAGTCGTACTTAAAAATTTCAATATTAACTAGTTGATCCTTATTAATTCACTTTTTTTGAAGCCTCCAGAGAGTTGGATATTT
>CAYJNJ010000118.1:0-11023 GCA_964371595.1 uncultured Bacteroidales bacterium
GGCTTACCAGAATTCCCCGCACGCGCAGGTGGCCTGTGTCGATTGCCACGTCGGTTCCGGGGCCGATTGGTATGTCAGGTCGAAGATTTCAGGTCTGTACCAGGTTTATTCGGTTTTAATGGACAAATATCCAACGCCTATCCCGACACCGGTACATAACCTCCGCCCGGCCAGGGAAACCTGCGAACAATGCCATTGGCCAGAGAAATTCTACGCCAGGCAGCTCAGGATCGAAAGGCATTACCTTGCCGATGCAGAAAATACGGAATGGGATATCCACCTGGAAATGAAAACCGGTCCCAGCCTTAGCGCGCTGGGCCTACAGGAAGGCATCCACTGGCATATCAATCCCAACGTGAAGATTGAATACGTTGCAACAGCCGATAACCGGGAAACTATACCCTGGGTTCGCTATACCAACCTGCAGACCGGCGAGGTAAGGGTTTATGAGGATCCGGAAAATGAATTGCAGCCAGGGCAAATGGATACGCTGGAAACAAGAGAGATGGATTGCATGGATTGCCATAATCGCCCGTCGCATAACTACCATACCCCGATTTTTGCGATCAATAATGCCATTACCGCCGGGCTCATCCCCAAGGAACTTCCCGAGATCAAGCTTATGGCAATGGACGCCATGAACAGGCAGTATTCCACCACCGATTCAGCCATGATGGGCATTGAGAATGCGATCAATGAATACTATTCATCAAGCTACGAGGAAATATTCAATTCTCAGCCGGAACTGGTCAACCAGGCAATTGCCGGTATCCAGGATGCTTATAAAAAGAATATGTTCCCCGAAATGAAAGTGAAATGGAGCGCATACCCGAATAATATCGGCCATCTTGAATTCAATGGCTGTTTCCGTTGCCACAACGACAGGCACGCCACGGAAGAAGGGCGGAAAATACCCATGGATTGCAAGCTATGCCATTCCATTGTCGCCCAGGGCACGCCGGGCAATATGCAGATGATCACAAACATCAATGAATCCCTCGATTTTTATCACCAGAACGACCCTGCGGAAGACTGGAAGAGCGGGTTATGCTCCGACTGTCACCGCGACTTATACTGATCCCCTGAAAGGATACTAAAAACTTGACCTTTGCGTTTAATATCTTACCTTTGTGAGCTATTTGAAATGCAAAGGTCTTGTCATGAAAAAGATACTGTATATTTTATTCTGCCTCCTGCCCATTTTTGCCTTTTCTCAGGAGAAATCGAAATTAGTCGGTGAAAACATGATACGGCGCGTTAGCGTCGGCGCCGAGATCTACCAGGATTTCTGGATGAACTGGCCTGCGGGTATGAATGTCCGCGCCATAAACCAGGGCGCCGGGACCTTCATCACCTACAATGTCCCGATTGGTGAAGGGCCTGTGAGCTTTGCCATAGGTGCAGGCATCGGCTGGCATAATCTGTACAGCAACATGACGATCAACAATATTAAAGCCGATACGATTGTGTTTTCACGGATCCCCGATTCGATTGATTACAGTAAGAGCAAACTCGGCCTTACTTACCTTGATTTCCCCGTTGAGCTCAGGTTCGCTTCCAAGAATAAAATTCGCTTTTCAGTGGGTGTTAAATTCGGCTACCTCCTTGATGCCAAAACGAAATTCAAAGGTGATGATACTGCAGGGAATGAATATATTTCCAAATTCAAGCAGGTGAATAATGCCGACAAGTTCCGCTTTGGACCTGTGGTAAGGTTTGGTTATAACTGGTTCCAGATCATGGGCTATTATTCGGTTACCCATATTTTTGATAAAAACCTGGGGCCGGACATGTACCCGATATCGGTAGGGGTTACGTTTATGCCCTTCTGATTTTCTCTCAGGGATTCCAATAGAGAGTCCATTCTGAAAAGCCTTATTTTGCCACAAAAACACTAATGCACGAAACGTCACTAAAAGTATTTAGCTTGATTATCTGACTTTTGTGTTATTTGGTGAATTGGTGTTTTAGTGGCATTTTTTAAGAATTCCACAATAATTACTCTACCAAACCACGTCCATTTTATTACATTTTTTTAAAGTTAAATTTTACCGGAGTATTGAGAATAGGTGATAATTTTACTATTAATTTTCAAGACGTTAAGTAGTTAAAATCTAAGTGAAATTTCTACCAATAACCAATCAAATATTTAGCAATCAAATGAATAAAAAAAAGATTTTTTCAATATTATCCATATTATTAATTTTTCTTCAATTTATTTTAGCTGATGAATATAAAGTTCCACAGCATGCCTATGACCTGGATGTATGCGACATAGATAACGATGGCGATATAGACATCGTTTTGGGAAGCAATAACCAGGGAAATGATACAATAAGTATCCTTATTAATGATGGATATGGTAATTTCTCTTTATCATTTCTGGCAAAATCTAATTACTCGAATATTATTTGTTCTAGTATAGATGAAGATGATAATCCTGATATTGTGGCACTCAGTAGACCCGATTCGGGATGGGTTTTTTATCCCAATCTTGGAAGTAGCAATTTTGGTAACAGTCAATTAATATATAAAACATCAGAGAAGAGAATCGAATTATATTTTATAAATGAGGATAACTCGCCTGATTTTATAAGTTACGACCAAGGAATAGGAGGCGGATTTGGTGTATTATATAATAATGGCCAGGGTGTCTTTTCTGACTATGATATTTATTATGCAACCCAATCGATTTCAGAACCTGCTGTCGGAGAATTAAATGGGGATAGCTTAAATGATATTCTTCTTTCCGATTATGACAGTGGCGCATTTGTTTTTTATAACCAGGGGGTGGGATTATTTGATCAACAAAGCATTGATATTAATCCTGCTACACATACTTATATTTTTGATATCAATAATGATGGTTACAATGATCTCGGAATTTATTATGAAGCTTTCATTGGTAATGGAATATGCAGGTTAAACATTTTTGAAAATCAGTCTGATGAATTCGTTTTCCATGATACAATATTTTTTCCAACAGGCACTAAATTTAAAGCTTTTGCTGATTTTAACGATGATGGTTTTTTTGATATAGTATACAAACGAAGTACATGGGACGAAACTATTGACTCCCTTTATGTTGTATTTAATAACCAGGATTTCACATTTTCTTCACCAGACCGTTATTTTGTAAACAATCCAAGTACATTTAAAGTAGTAGCTGCCGATTTTGATGGCAATGGATACAATGATATTGGTTATACCTACTATAGTTCACAAGATAGTATCACGATCTTATTTAATGATGGTACAGGGAAATTTCTTGATAACCCTTTGATGTCCGTTGAATTGTTTGCAAGGCAAACTGCTGATGTAAAAGTTTTTCCTAATCCTTTTAGTATATCAACGAAAATTCGCATTGACAATCAACAATTAATAAAAAATCAAAATCAGTTCATTTCTATATGCGATTTTAACGGACAGATCATCAAAATTCTTCCAGTTCCAGAATTGAATTCAGCAGTTAATAATTATGAAATTTCTTGGGACGGGAAAAACAATCAAGGGCAGGAATGCGCTTCGGGAATCTATTTGTTGAAATGCACATTAGGAAATCTTAAGTTTTTTAAGAAAATAGTATTAATCAAATAATCAATCCTTAACGCCCTAAAAACCAATGGATTTTTAAGAATTGTATTTCTTTAAAAAATAACCCAGTGAGTGTAAGCGGCATAAAAGCAAAGGGAACTCATGTTTTGATAAAGAACAGGGCAACCATCGTAATAAATCCTAGGACAAACCCGGAATAGACCTGTGCAGGAGTATGGGCCTCAAGTTTTAGGCGTGCATAGCCCGTTAATCCTGCCATAATAATTGTCAGTGCGATCAGCAAAAAATAATTGGTGCCGAGAAAATACGAAAGCCCGACCACCATTCCCGCCATAGCCCCGATCGATGCGGTATGGCTGCTGATCTTCCAGAAAAAATTAACCGCCATCACGATGATATTCAGTAGGGTCGCACCGATCATAAAATAATAATATACCGGGGAGATCTGCAGCTTTTTCAGTACGTAATACGTCAGGTAGAAAAAAGTGATGCTGATGATATAGGGCATTGTCCTGTCTTCCCTTTTGGAAAGATAAGTGGTGGTTACGATGCCGGTTTTGATCATGACAATGATAAATAAAGTAGGAATGATGCAGGTCATCGAAAAGACCAGGCCGATGACGAGCCATTTGGCCGGTGCGGGCATCAGGGCGGAGAAATAAGCCGGCATAGTGAGAAGGATGGCGAAGGCGTAGGTCGGCACAAACAAGGGGTAAAAGACAACGGAAATAACCTGGGCTATTCGTTTTTCCATCCGGGGAAATTTTCGCGCAAAAGTATATCTTTTTATTCAGAGTTCCTTCCTCAGTCGTGCGACGGGAATATTGAGCTGCTCACGGTACTTGGCCACGGTGCGGCGGGCAATGTTATAGCCTTTGTCTTTGAGGATCTCTGTAAGCTGCTCATCGGTAAGCGGCTTGCCCTTTTCTTCTGCCGTGATGAAATCGGAAAGGATCTTCTTGATCTCCCGGGTCGATACTTCCTCCCCGTTATCTTTCTGCATCGATTCTGAAAAGAAAGTTTTCAGAAGATGGGTACCGAACGGGGTTTCCACGTATTTGCTGTTGGCAACCCGGGAAATGGTGGAAATATCAAGGTTCACCCTTTCAGCAATATCCTTCAGGATCATGGGTTTCAGCCTGGTTTCATCGCCCGTGCGGAAGTAGTCCTCCTGGTATTCAAGGATCGCCCGCATGGTAACGTAAAGCGTATTCTGCCTTTGCTTGATGGCATCGATGAACCATTTGGCCGAATCGATCTTCTGCTTCACGAACATCATTGCTTCCCTGCCCTTTGAGTGCTTGTTCTCACTGTAGGTTTCCATCATATCCATGTAGGTCCGGCTGATGCGGAGCTCCGGGGCGTTGCGCGAGTTCAGGCTCAGCTCCAGCTCGCCGTTGATGTTCCGTACCGAAAAATCGGGTATGACGTAGTTATTCAGCCGGCTGGTCTCTGTGATCGAATCGCCGGGTTTGGGATTAAGTTTCAGGATCTCGTGGATAGCATCTTTAAGGTTCTCTTCACTAATGCGTGCTTTGCGTATGATCTTATCGTAATGCTTGCGGGTAAATTCTTCAAAATGGCGCTCGAGGATATGCCCGGCCAGCTCAATGCTGCGGTTGCCGTTCTCCTGGCGCCGGAGCTGTATGAGCAGGCATTCCTGCAAATTTCTCGCACCGATTCCGGGAGGATCAAGGTCCTGGATCACTTTCAGCACTTCAAGGATTTCCTCCTTGGTCGCTTCCAGTCCCTGCGAAAATGCGAGGTCATCGGTCATGGCGTCGGGATCGCGCTGCAGGTAGCCGGCGTCGTCGAGGTTGCCAATGATCGTAAGGCCTATCTGGTATTGCTTTTCGGTCAGTTCGCGCAGGCCAAGCTGTGAGATGAGGTATTCCTGGAAGCTGGTGCCGGAAGCAAACGGGATCTCGTGCTGGTCGTCATCAGGGCTCTGGTTATTGGCCGCCATCCGGTACGAGGGGATCTCATCTTCATCGAGATAATCATTGAAATCGAATTCGTCTTCCGGGCTTTTATCCTTAAACTCATCCGTTTCAATGTCTTCGTCAGCATTCAGCGGTGCATCGTCCGTATCGCCGTAATCCTCGTCATCCTGGCTTCCATCCTCGGTTTCCGGCAATTCAAGAGCGGGGTTTTCCTCGATTTCCTGTTTGATCCGCTGCTCCAGCGCCATAGAAGGGATCTGCAGCAGCTTCATCAGCAGGATCTGCTGCGGGGAAAGCTTCTGGAGCAACTTCTGTTGTAGACGCTGGTTTAACATGAACGGGATGCCTGGTATAAATTCAAATTAAAGATACAAAAATAAGAATAACTGAGGAATGGTTAAATAGTTAAAGTGGTGGAGTGGTGAAGTGGTGAAGTGGTGAAGTGATAAGGTGATATAGTTACACGTTTCGGCATTCGGTCCGGAACCCTGGAACATTGAAACACTGGAACACTGGAACTCTGGAACCCTGGAACACTGGAACCCTGGAACCCTAAAACTCTGCATTCATCGGTGTTCGTGGAAAAGGGATCACGTCGCGGATGTTCCCCATGCCGGTCACGAACATCATCAGGCGCTCAAAGCCCATTCCGAATCCGCTGTGAGGCACGGAGCCGAACCTGCGGGTCTCAAGGTACCACCACATGGTTTCTTCCGGGATATGCATCTCTTTGATACGCTGCTGCAGCTTTTCGAGTTCTTCCTCACGCTGTGAGCCGCCTACGATCTCGCCGATCTGCGGGAACAATACGTCCATCGCACGGACGGTTTTGCCGTCGTCGTTTTGCTTCATGTAGAAAGCCTTGATTTCTTTCGGGTAACCGGTGATAATGACGGGCTTCCTGAAATATTTCTCAACGAGATAGCGCTCGTGCTCGCTCTGCATATCGGCGCCCCATTTTTCGATCACATAGCTGAATTTCTTCTCTTTGTTGGGTTTTGATTTTATCAGGATATCGATTGCCTCAGTGTAGGTGATCCGTTCAAACTTATCTTCCAGAACGAATTCCAGCTTTTCTATCAATCCCATCGAAGAGCGCTCCTCCTGCTTTTTGTTCTTTTCTTCGTCTTCCAGGCGTTTGGCAAGGAAATCCAGGTCTTCACGGCAGTTATCCAGCGTATATTTGACAAGATATTTGAGCATTTCCTCGGCCAGGTCCATATCATCGTTGATATCATAAAATGCCATTTCCGGCTCGATCATCCAGAATTCGGCAAGGTGGCGGCTGGTATTGGAATTTTCGGCGCGGAAGGTCGGTCCGAAAGTGTAGACATCCGACATGGCCAGCGCTGCAAGTTCTCCTTCAAGCTGTCCTGAAACTGTCAGGTTGGTAGGCTTTCCGAAGAAATCCTGCTTGTAATCCACTTCGCCGGTTTCGGTGAGCGGAGGCTTTATCGGGTCGAGAACGGTAACACGGAACATCTCCCCCGCCCCTTCGGCATCGGAACCGGTAATGATGGGGGTGTGGATATTATAAAATCCTTTATCGGTAAAAAACTTATGAATGGCAAAGATCATGGCATGACGCACACGCGTTACTGCCCCAAAGGTATTCGTGCGAAAGCGCAGGTGGGCCTTTTCGCGCAGGAATTCGAGCGTATGCCGTTTGGGCTGGATGGGGAATTCATCAGGATCGGCTTCGCCGTACAGAATGATATCGTTGGCCAGCAGCTCCACACGCTGGCCGGCCCCCATGGATTCGATGAGGGTCCCTTTTACCGACAGCCCGGCGCCGGTATTGATCCGCCCCAGGATATCCGCATCAATGGTATCGGGTTGCACTACCACCTGCAGGTTCTGGATCGTCGAGCCGTCATTCAGGGTAATGAAAATGACGTTCTTGCTTTCCCGCTTAGTACGTACCCAGCCCTTGGCTACGATTTCCCTGTTGATCTCCCCTGAAAGAAGGAGCTCCCTGATTTTAGTCCGTTTGATTCCGTGATCCAGCATGATGCAATGAATTAGAGTGCAAAAATAAGAAATAGGTTGGATAGTTGGACGGGAAGACGGGAGGACGGTATGACGGGAAGACGGGGAAAAATTGCGCTGAAAAAAGTTCCGTAAGGAACGACAGTATGGTAGCCCGGGAAATGGGGGCGCAATACAAAACAAAGTGCCGTAGGCACGACAGAATCAAGTAATTTTGCATTATGACAGTTATTTTGAATAATATTCTCCCCATATCGGATTATTTTTCTTTAAATGCGAATCCCCTCATCATAGCCGGCCCTTGCAGCGCTGAGAGCGAAGAGCAGGTTTTGCAAACGGCGCGGGAGCTCGCTAAAATCCCGCAGGTAGCCGCGTTTCGGTGCGGGCTGTGGAAACCACGGTCCCGGCCCGGCGATTTCGAGGGAAGAGGGGAAGAGGCGATGGCCTGGCTGAAGCGGGTAAAACAGGAAACCGGGTTGAAGGTCGCGGTGGAAGTTGCCCTGCCGGCGCATATCGACAGCTGCCTGAAGAATGGCATAGACATCCTCTGGATCGGTTCGAGAACTGTAGTGAACCCATTTTCCGTCAATGAAATCGCGGAGTCGCTAAAAGGTGTCGATATCCCGGTGCTGGTAAAAAACCCGGTCAGTCCCGATCTGCTGCTGTGGATCGGTGCGCTCGAAAGGCTCAGCCAGCAGGGCATCCGTAAGCTCGCCGCCGTCCACCGCGGATTTTCAGCTTACGGCAGCAAACCGTTCCGGAACCTGCCGCTATGGGAAATCCCCATCGAGCTGCGGCGATTGATCCCCGGCCTCCCGGTGCTCGTCGATCCCAGCCATATCAGCGGCAACCGCGGATTGCTGCAGCATGTCGCACAAACCGCCATCGATTTCACCTTCGACGGCCTTATGATCGAATCCCATATCCATCCTGAAAAAGCGCTGACCGACCGGAACCAGCAGATTACACCATCAGAGTTGCAGAGACTGATTGCCCGGCTTTCCTTACCATCTGACATAAGAGGGGAAGACGGGAAGACAGGACGACGGGAAGACGGGACGACGGGACGACGGGACGACGGGACGACGGGACGACGGGAGGACGGGAAGATGATTGCTGATTTAAGAAATGAGATTGATGATCTGGATAGGCAAATCCTGCAGTTGCTGGGAAAAAGGATGGAAACCGCCGCCCGGATCGGGAACCGGAAAAAAGAAACCGGGATGGATGCCCTGCAGATGGAAAGATGGAAGCAGGTAGTGGAAGACAGGCTGGAAAAAGGCATTGCCCTTGGCCTTAGCAGAAATTTCCTGATGAAACTACTGCATGCAATCCATGAGGAAGCCTTGAGGCTCCAGGTCGGCAAGCAGGATTAAATTGTTAAAAAGCCCGGATTGCCCGGACTGCATATCCGTAAGTCTTATAGGAGTAAAACTGGGTACCATCTACGAAGTACACATACATTGCATCGATGCTGCTATACTCGCTGGAACTCCAGTAGGCGTTAGTGCCAAAACCACCAACCACATCTTTTTGATTATACAATAAACTCAGCTCACTCTTAGAAGGTAAATACCAATCGCCAAACCCACCCCCCTGGTAATTTGCACAAACTTGTGCGGCGTAGACTCCGACGCCCTGGTTGATTATGATACGTTCAGTATTAAACTGACCGGCATTAACCTGGTCCCTCACAGCGTTTGTTACCGTATTGGTTCCGTTATACCAGTGTACTCCCGAGCTTTGGTCACTTGTAGCAGCAATTAAACCGTGCCGGCCATTATCGTAGACATAAAATACGATACCCCCTCCGTAACTTTCCCCGATAGAATGTGTGCTGACACTTGCCCATGAAGCCACTCCGCTGGCATCAGAAGTCAATACCTTTCCGGCGCCCTGGGTACCATCTGCAACACGCAACGTTCCTTGTATATCCAAGTTTGCCGATGGATTATCAGTTCCTATGCCAACACGCTGGGTGCCGCCATTTATAAATAAGAGATAATTACCCTGCGAGCCTAATTTAAGCACATTATACCCTCCCGCCATTCCGTATTGCATAATTCCAGCAGCACCGGCACCTCCTCCTCCGGTAGCAATTCCCATTTTTATCCGGTACAGACCGTTTCCGATCCGGAAATCTCCTTCTCCTCCTATTAAATCCCAGTTATTTCCACCGGCAATATCTAATCTTGTGGCAGGGGTTGCCGTCCCAATGCCTACATTCCCCCCGCTTTTAATATATAGGGCATTGGCCATACTGTTAAGTTCGATGCCAATCACATCCAGTCCGCTGGCATGGTCACGGATTTTAAAGCCCCCGGCATTGGTGGCTTTGAATTTCCAATTTGCACCACTTGCGTTGTCGATCATCGCAAAAGAAGCCCCTCCTGTACCCCCGAAATTATGCACCGTAATTTCCGGTGATGTCATGTTTTTACCCACTTCAAGCAACGTGGCAGGTGAACTCGTTCCAATACCGACATTCCCTGTGTTGCTATTAAAGATATGTGTCCCGTTAAAGCTCCATTGGGCTTCTGCAATGCTTGTGAGGAAAAGAATTAAAACGATAAAAAAATATATCTTTTTCATAATGGATGATTATTTATAAGTTACTGGCTTTCCTGAATAGTCAATACTAAGGTTTTTAATTCATTGATTTGATTTTGCAAATCAGCATACTGATTTCGTAACTCATTAATTCTTTTGTCCTTGGCTTCCAGCCCTCTTTGCTGTTCCTGTAATGCTTCTGTAAGGATCGGTATCAATCCGATATAGTTGACAGCCTTAAATTCAATCGGTTGCTCCTTTTCTTTTGCAGGATTTATTTTTACCAGCTCCGGAAAAACACTTTCAATGTTTTGGGCAGTAAATCCATATTGCCTGGATGCAGGAAGATTCATTTCAGCAAATTCTGATTTGTAGTTATACGTTTTAATCTCCAGTTGCATCACTTTATCCAATGCATTTTCCAAGGGTTCAATATTTTCTTTTAACTTTTCATCAGAAGGCAAATAGCTTCCGGTACAATAAATATTTCCTGAAAAATAGCCGGCATAGCCTGCAGTAGTAGCATATGCATATAATCCCCAGGTACCTGCAGTAATTCCAGCTGCAATAATATTGCAAACTGTGCCTCCTTCATACGGATCATAAATATATGCCGCTGAATAATCTACTGAGTTTATATGCAAATCATACGTTGGGTCTGTATCTATTCCAATCCTGCCATAAGTAGTAAGATTCGAATTCAATGTAACCGGACCATTAAAGGCAGCAGTACCTCCACTCGCACACACATTTAAACCACCTCCCCAATACTGTAAATACAATGTACTGGCTGTACCATTGGTACGTGTTTGTACTTCATTGTTATCACAAACCAGGTTGTAGGTGTTTGACTGACCTATCTGGAAAGAACCCGTAGTAGCAATTCCTGCTATGTTTGTGTTTGCTACAGATAAGGGTGCATTAGGATTTGTAGTATTTATGCCAACATACCCGCCGGAGTTAATGTAAAAGACATTAGCTGCGCT
>CAYJNJ010000119.1:0-10810 GCA_964371595.1 uncultured Bacteroidales bacterium
GGTGGTGGAGTGGTGGAGTGGTGGGGTTGTGGAGTGGTGAGGTGGTGAGGTGGTGGGGTGGTGAGGGGGCATGGGACGGTCCTGGAGGGAACAAATATGAATAGCCCCGGGTTTCAACCCGGGGTCAAAGGCAGCAACATTCCATTAAGTCCCGTCAGGGACGAAAGATGGGTGGCTAATTCAATTCCCCTTCAATCGTTCATATCCCAATTTCACTCATCGTCCTTGTTGGGACTATATTAGCTCTAATTCCCGTCCCTTTAAATATGCAATTTGCAGGTATTTTTTCCTGGTTTCCTCACTCACTGAGAGGATCGAATGAAAATAAATATGGTCCACCTTTTCAACGCCAGGGTATTTCAGGCTCCAATTATCAATTGTTTTTTCCATGGCATCTTTAAACCCCAGTTCCCTGTATGACTTATCATCAAAAAAAGTCGGATGCATGATGATTGCCTTTTTAATTTTCAGCAAAGGTATCCTTCCATCCGGATCTCCTTTCCAGCCTTTTTCATCCAGTTTATAAGCAAATCCATATGTAAGAACCCTTTCCATCCAACCTTTAACCAATGCCGGAAAGTGCATCCAAAATACCTGCGTTATAAAAACCAGGACATCTGCTTCAGCCACTTTTCTTTGCTGTTTCAGCACATCTTTTGGTTTTTGAGCACCAATGAGATTAATGAGATCATCATCAGTCTTATTTTTTATATACCATTTAGCGATAATCCTTCTAACTGGCCCTCCGGCAAGTTCGACTATCATCTTTCTCATGTTGATCTGCTGAAAAAGTTCTTTCGGCATGTCTTTATCAACAAAAAAAGCGGAATCCATATCCTGGAAAACGGGATTGAATTTGATTTTATACAAATCCACAACCTCATACTGGTGCCCTGCTTCCTTAAGACCTTTCACAAAATTATCCAGGACCGCTCTTGTAAATGAAAGTGGATTCGGATGAGCAAAAATGATCAGAACTTTCATGCCTTTTCAAATCTAAATGTTAGATATCTTCTCACCACCTTTTTGTATTGCCTGTATTCTTCGCCGAAGACCGATTCAAGAAATTTTTCCTCTTTTATCATAATAAAATGATGAATAAACCAAGCTCCGACAAATGCAAAGAAGTTGATGTAGCAAGGGTAAAGAAGGCAGGATGAGAACAATATGATGATAAACCCTAAATAGAATGGATGCCGGCTGAAGGAAAATATTCCATTTGTCTGTAATTTATGATCACCGGATCCGGGCAATCCAAAAATCAAATCCTTATTAAGCTGAATAGTAGTTTGAAATAACATCAATATACCAGCGATTAATAATGCAATAGCAATTCCATCGATTATATCTGAAGTTGGAAAAATCCTGTAATTGCTGATATTTAACCCTCTCATTAATAAAAATGAAAAGTTGACAAGAACAAGGAATTTTGCGAGAATAAAGAAGAAAACCGGGATTGGCGGACTACCAAATATTGTCTGCTTTTTTATAATAGCCCGCAAGACAACAATCAGGACCATCAAGAATAATAATGCTGTTATACTGAGAACGATGAGATTAACCATGGCGCCCAGAATTTAAACCCTAAATATACAACAATATTAAATTTGTTGAACAATCCTAAAAATATCAACGGTTAATTTTGATAAACCCTGAAGTAAAGTATTTGGAATGAACATTTCGGTAAAACCAAATCCTGCCAGGCAATGGGCATCATTTGAATATAATTTACCAGATGAGTATTTAACCGGAACAATCACAATTACTAATTCTAAAGGAGAAAAAGTTGAAATCCTACCCGTTAATGGACAACAAGGCCAACTTCTCTGGGATACAAGAAAAATTCCCTCAGGCTTATATCTTTATGTATTAAAAGCAGGAAATTTGAATCAAACAGGTAAAATAGTCATTAATAATTAGTAATTTTAGGGCTGTGTCATTTCAGACACAGCCCTTTATTTTATTCATATGAGGAAACTTATTTTATCTATTGTTTTAATTATTTTATCCTCAGGCATGGCAAATTGCCAACTTTTCCACATTCAGTGGCAACAGTGTTTAGGGGGATCTGACTACGATTTGCCCGGTGACATGGTCCCTTATAAAAATGGGTACTTAATTGTTGGAGGGTCGGAATCAGATGATGGAGATATAACGATTCACTATGGAACGGAAGACGGATGGGTAATCATGACTGACAGTGTTGGGAATTTAATCTGGGAGAAAAGTTATGGAGGTAGTTTTGGCGATGGTTTTTCCAAAGTTCTTCAAACTGATGATGGAAATTTCTATTTAGCTGGAGGCACATGGTCTTCAGATGGTACTATTGGAATAGATCCATATCCAGATTCTGAGGACTTTTGGGTTCTTAAAATAGATACTGTTGGGAACATTATTTGGGAAAAATTACTTGGGGGGAATGGTACTGATTTAATTTTGGACGCTGTCAAAACCTCTGATGGAGGCATTATTTCAGTCGGATGGACATCTTCAGATGATGGAGATGTGAGTCAATACTTCGGGGGTTGGGATACATGGATTGTTAAATTGGATAGTACAGGAGAGATCGAATGGGATAAAACCATTGGCAGTTCTAATGGTTTTGAATTTGGATGGTCAATTATTCAAACCAGTGATGGTGGCTATTTAGTTGGTATTGCTGCTAATCCATTAAATGAAGGAAACATAACTTGCACTCCACATAGTAATAATGCAGAAGGTATTTTATTTAAATTGGATGAAAGTGGTAATGAGGTTTGGCAACAATGTTACGGAGGCTGGAATCATGATGGAATCACTCGACTCATTGAACTACCAGATGGGTATCTTTTCAGTGGTTACACGAGCTCAAGTGATGGGGATTTGATTGAGGCCGGTTATCATAATGGAGGAGATGATATTTGGATAGGCAAAGTTGATTTAATTGGCAATTCGATTTGGCATAAGTGTTATGGCGGTACAGGTAACGAAAGTTTGATGGAACTTTTAATAACTGAAGCTAATAATATTATTGGATTTGGGATCACTAATTCACACGATTGTGATGTAATTGGTAATCACTCCGGAGGTACTACATGGTACGACATTTGGGCATTTGAAATTGATCCCGATGGAGAAATCGAATGGCAACAATGTTTTGGCGGGATAGCAGACGAAACCCTTAATCACAGAGGAGTTGTAAAAAAGAGTGATCACAAATTTGTGATAGCTGGCTCAACGACCTGGAGCCCTTCATTTGATGTTAACTGTGATTGTTATAACAACGGATATCCGGATTATTGGATGGTTGAGATTAGTGATACCACAGTAAATTTAATGGAAAATACCAAATCTGATGACATTGAAATCTATCCAAATCCGGCAAGTACAGTTATAAATGTTTCGTTACCTGAAATGAACAAACTTAAAAAAGCGTATCTCCAACTAACAGATATTATGGGGAACCCATTAATAACGTCAGTTACAGAAGATAGTTCATTCCAACTGGACGTAAGTTCTTTAAAAAGTGGCATATACCTTTTAAAAATTTCCAACAATCAAACTTTAATTACGAAAAAGTTATTTATTAATGGAAAATGAATCTTGATGAATTTGCTATAATTTATTTCAAAAAAATTACTACTGTCTAATATCCTTTATATATCCAACAGTCTGTGTCCAAAGGGTCTTTATAAATAAATTCCTCACCTTGTTTCACACAATTTAGTTTAAATCGGGAGCCTCCAACATTATTTACTACCATCCCAGTTTCATAATCACAAATTGTTCTACTATGATATGATAAAATATCAGCCATATTTCCTATTCCATCTATCCAATAATTTTCATTTGACTCACAATTTACCAGTGTTATTCGCTTTCGATCAGTGTTATAAATAGTAACAGTATCTATTTTCTTAACTATCCACTTGTCAATAGTATCATTAATTCTGGCATTAAAATCATAGATTAACACATCAGATGCTACATTATCATAGTGTTTAGCATACCAATAGACTTTTTTATCCAGTGTTTCGCGAATATACCCTCGAATCCTTGCTTCACAATTATTTTCTTGTGAATCACCACAATAATCAAGTATCGTTTTGTAAATAAATGAATTAATAGATGTGTCTTTGCCCAAAACAATCTTGTGAGGCCATATACATGTAGGACAAGAATTCGGGGATTCTGATATGTACCATACTTTACTATTATCTACGATTAAATCAATCTTATCAAGGGAATCTTCATTGTTCTTGCTGCAATTTAATGCAAAGAGTGAAAATAAAACTATGAGAAAACATTTCATATTAGTTTGTTTAATAATAAATTACTTATTCATTTGCTTATTAACCAATAAGTATACCAAAGATAACAATATTACCGCCATGAAGTGAGGTCAAATGCCAGGGAGCGCGACTATTGTTTTATTAAAATGTCAGAAAGAACAACTCTGTTATCCGAAATGAAATTTACCTGGTACACACCCAATTCCAGGGCGTTCAATGAGATTCTTACTTCACCTGGGTTCTTACCTGCTGGGATTTCTTTTTCATAACAAATCCTTCCAGAAATATCTGTAATTCTTATGGTCAGATGCTCTGAAAATTCTGATAACCGGATAGTTACCATGTCTTCAGCCGGATTTGGATATATTAAGACTAGAGAATTTGAATTTTCATCTATCCCAAAACTGGGTTGCAGCGAAAATGTTTTTACCGCCTCCACTGAATTGCCGAGGTCATCGGTCAATTTCATTTTCAGCAGGTATTGCCCTGGATTAAGGCCAGCTGTATTCCATACCCCAAGTGTTTCCTTTCTTTTTTCATTCAGCGAATCGACAGGGATCTCCGTCCATCCTGTTGATTCAGCCTCCTGGTAATAAAGCCGGTAGCTTCCGAAATCCATCAATTCGCTGGCCGGTGTTTTGTCGATCCATGCGGAACCGGTCACATTAACAGCCTCACCTGCATATGCCTCCGACGGGCCTTCTATCAAAGCATACCAGGCAACGCCTTTGTCGTAGGCACGCGGCTCTTCGGGCAATGTGCACTGAATCGCCATGATGATGGAATTATGTAAGGCTGATAAATAGCCCCCGCTAAGGGATGAATAGGCATACATCAGGATGCTGTTGGCCTGGCTCCTGACATAACCCGATGTGTATGAATACCCTGCCAGCATGAAGGATGTATCTGAGGTCCAGACATACCCACCGGAACCGTCGCAGAAAAACTGGCTCCCCATCAGGGTCGACCTTTTCCCCGGGCCCACTTCCCCGACGATACATCCGGAAAGATTAACCACAGATTGGTCCATAGGATAAATGCTCCAGGTAGTCACATCGCAATCGATCAGCCGGAGATTGCGATCGTCCAGCGGGGTATGGTAATCTTCATAATAAGAATTATTGACCAGCCCTTTCACCTCAACCGTATCCATTCCCATAAACCACAGGCCGATAGCACGGATTTCGGAACCTGTGATGGTAATATCAGAACCGGTAGCCGGCATCATTCCCCACATCACATCGGTGCAATTATCCAGCAAAATTGAATAACCAATACCCATTACACCAGGAACCGATGAACTAAACAGGTAATCGCCAACCGTATCATTGGCAGGGAAGTTAAAATCCACCACGGCAGTTTCCGGGAACTGGTGCCATAGCAGGACCGTATTGGCATTGTGAAACTCCAGTTCCGAATCATCTACAATAACATACTCGCCGGCCTGGTTGGTCCCGTCGACATATACTGAAGAACGGTGGTAAATGCCATTGGTGGTAAAGCCATGATTGGTAACATCAATGAGTTCAAGGCTTGCGCTGTCGACCAGGACAATACTATGAGAGAGGTTGCTATGGTCGACGGTTGTGTGCCGGTAAATAACCCGGGAGCCGCCGGTAGCAACGACGGCACGCTGATAAAAGTAGGCCTGCGGGATATAAAGCGTCGAGGAATCAGCTTGCAATACGCTTTCATTGAGCAGGTAAATATCGCCAAGAATGGTTGCATTGGCTTTATTGAAATACAAGCGGCCGGAACCGTAGATGACGATGGTACCGCTGTGAAGCCATTCGCCTGTAATTTCAGTTTCATCTCCAATATACAGGGTATCAGCTCTTTCGAATGACATTTCTTTGCCTGGAAAAACCGTTCCCGGTAAAAGTAATTTCTCCCGGTAATTTAATACTGATCCTGCGGAATGGGTTAATTCTTCTGCCCGGTAGGTGTTATCCGGCGCAATTATCCCGACACGGGCGCGTTGTATGGCTTCTGCGTTGAATTGATTTATTTCCTGCTGGGGAAAGCGGACCGCTCTATCCTGACCATGTGAAAAACCAACAAGGATTAATGAAATAAATATAAATATTATTTTAATCATCTATAATTCATTGTTTTACCCTACCATACTGTCGTCCCTACCATACTGTCGTCCCTACCTTACTGTCGTCCCTGGTGGGACTATTGTTAATTAAGAAATGTTACTGTGAAATGAGAAATGTTCAGCCTTTCTGGTTATCATAATCCAGCACTTCTTCGTTAATAAAATCGATCTTCACACCAGCAAGGTGGAACATCTCTTCCGATTCACCGCCGGCATGATAGCGGAACTGGCAGACCACCCTCTCAATCCCGCAATTGATGATGAGCATGGCACAGGTACGGCAGGGGGTCATTCGGCAGTATAGCGTTCCGCCTTCAAGGGCCATTCCTCGACGCGCCGCCTGGCAGATGGCATTCTGTTCGGCATGGACGGTGCGCATGCAGTGCTGCGTCACAGAGCCATCGTCATGCACCACTTTCTTCATGAAATGTCCGACATCATCACAATGCGGAAGACCTTTCGGTGAGCCGACATATCCTGTCACTAGGATCTGTTTGTCACGTACGATCACGCAGCCGCTACGGCCCCGGTCGCAGGTGGCACGCTTGGCCGCAGTATGGGCTAATTCGAGAAAATATTCGTCCCAGGAGGGCCTTTCGTGTTTCTTGCTTATCATTCCTTGTGAAATTGTTAAATTGTTAAATTGTTAAACTGTTAAATTGTTAAACTGTTAAACTGTCCTTCTGTCCTACCGTCTTACAGTCCTAAAGTCCTACAGTCTTCCCGTCCTACAGTCTTACAGTCTTCCCGTCCTACAGTCTTACAGTCTTCCCGTCCTACAGTCTTCCCGTCCTACCGTCCTACCGCCTTACAGTCCTACAGTCCTCAGCACCTCCTCCACCTGGTTGTTCAATTGCTCCATTGTCCCATTGTTCCAGAGCTTGAAATCTGCAAGGTCCATGCACTTTTTGATATTCTGGGCATTGGGATCGGTCGAGTTCATCTCGCGCTTTTCATTTTCTATAAATGTTTCAAATGAGATGTTGTCTGTTTCGGAATTTCTCAGGCTGATCCTCTTGTACCTTACTTCCGGACCGGCATCGATGGCAAGCAGGTAAAACCCGCCTTTCTCCCTTAAAGAATACACTTCCCCCGGGGTCCGGATACTTTCGATGATGCTGTTCTTTCCTGCCTCCATGGCTTTTTCATATAGACAATCGGTAATGTAAGAAGGGGAATTATTCTTGCGAAGATCGTTTGCAACAATGACCATCGAATCCCGGTCAACCACCATCTTCCGCTTCACTATCTCTTCGGCAATAAATGCCCTGACTGAAAAATGGATGAAGCCTTTTTCTTTTACTAGATAATCGACGATAGTCCCTTTCCCGGCCCCAAGCGTGCCTGTAATTCCTATGATCAGCATTTGGATTAATTCTTGAACAAACTTATAAAATATAAGAGAATCGGAACAAGTGATTAATAACTAACTTTGATTTCTTTTATTTAAATCCATCATATGCTGAAGGAAAACTTTTCACGTTACCTGACTGACAGCATCAACAAGAACTGGAACTTTCCCGCTCTTACTGATTACCAGGGAGAAACCTGGCACTACCATGATGTGGCGGGGCATATCGTCAGGATACATCAATTTTTGAAGGCTGCCGGGCTCAAACAAGGAGATAAAATAGCGCTGATCGGGAAAAATTCGGCACGCTGGGGGATCCTGTATATTACCACCGTCACTTATGGCGCCGTCATCGTACCTATACTGCCCGACTTCAAACCCGACGACCTGCAGCAGATCGTTGACCATTCTGACGCTGTGTTGCTGTTTGTTGAAGACAGCATCTTTGAAAAAATGGATTTGTCGAAGATGCCACAGGTCAGGGCGGTAATTTCTATCGGGAACCTTGCCCTGGTGAATGGCTCGGATGAGATCAGGCAAGCTTATTTAAAAACTGACCCGGGCAGTATTACCAATTCTTTTTATGAGAACGGGGAAAAGCTCAACCTGCCTGAAATTCCCGGTGACCAGCTTGCCGTGATCAGTTACACATCAGGCACAACGGGCTTTACCAAGGGTGTGATGCTGCCGCATAACAGCCTGGCAGCCAATATGAGGTTTGCCCATCATCATATGCCGCTTAATCCCGGCGACAGGATCGTTTCATTTCTTCCGCTGGCACATACTTTCGGCGCAGCTTTCGAATTCCTGTTTCCCTTCACCCTGGGTTGCCACATCACCATTCTAACCAAAACACCTTCTCCCCAGGTAATTATAAAAGCTTTCCAGGAAGTAAGACCTTCGCTGATCCTGTCTGTTCCACTGGTAATCGAAAAAATATATAAAAAGCAGGTGCTGCCCGCCATCAGTAAACCTTCGATGAAAGTTCTGCTGGCCATACCCGGCATCAATACCATTATCCTGAAAAAGATCAGGGAAAAGCTGACTGCAGTTTTCGGGGGTAATTTCAGGGAGCTTGTCATTGGCGGGGCCGCGTTCAACGCAGAAACTGAAGCCTTTTTCCGTAAAATGAAATTCCCTTTTACCGTGGGTTACGGGATGACCGAATGCGGCCCGCTGATCAGTTATATTGGCTGGAAAGGATCCAGGCCTGGTTCGGCGGGAATAACGGTGGATACCCTTGAATTACGCATCGATTCCCCCGATCCGGCCAAAAAATCGGGCGAGATACAGGTCAGGGGAGAGAATGTCATGCTGGGTTATTACAAGAACCCGCAGGCGACAGAAGAGATGCTGGACAGTGAAGGATGGCTCCACACCGGCGACCTGGGCCGGCTCGACAAAGACGGCCATGTTTACATCCGCGGCAGGATAAAGAGCGTGATCATCGGCTCGAGCGGTAAAAATATCTACCCGGAAGAAATCGAATCCCACTTTAACAATAAATACCTCGTGGCGGAATCACTGGTGGTTCATCGCGATGAAAAGCTGGTTGTGCTGATCTGCCCTGATTTTGAAGAGATGGAAAAAGCCGGTATGAAAGAAGAACAGCTCATGCCGCTTTACGAGCATTACCTGAAGCTGGTAAACCATCACATGCCGGGATTTATGAATGTTTCGAAGGTGGAGATCCATCCGAAGGAATTCCAGAAGACACCCAAGCGCAGTATCAAACGGTTTCTTTATTCGTGAGTCTTTAGTCTTTAGTCCTTAGTCTTTAGTCCTTAGTCTTTGGTCTTTAGTCTTTAGTCTTTAGTCATTTTTTTGGGGAGGGGAAAAATCACTATTATCTATGAAATTGAAATACAGGTATTTATTGGGATGAATTTAAAATATTTTTAAACTTACGGGTATTTTTAGTCAATAATTCCGATTAACTAATAAAAAAGGAGGAATTATGGCAACTGGAGTTGAAAATTTAGATGTTTTTAAAAATGCATTCTGCCTCGCTATGAATGTATTTGAAATTAGTAAAGACTTTCCTAAAGAAGAAAAATATTCATTGACAGATCAGATTAGAAGATCTTCACGATCTGTTAGTGCGAATTTAGCCGAAGCTTATGCCAAGAGATGGTATGAAGCCCATTTTATAAGTAAATTGACTGATGCTTATATGGAAAATAGTGAAACACAGGTTTGGCTAAAATTTGCATTAGAATGTAAATATATCCAATTAGAAATCTATAATGAATTTGTCGAAAAATCAAAAAATATCGGCAGACTCCTTAATTACATGATAAATAATCCTAAGAAATTTTCAATCATAAGCTAGCCCAAGACTAAAGACTAAAGACTAAAGACTAAAGACCAAAGACTAAAGATCAAAGACTAAAGACCCTTCCTCTTCCGGTAGGCAAGGAAAGAAAACCCGAACGGGGCAAGGATTGCAGTCGGAATTGTTGATTCCAGCGGCATCGGGGTGCCTTTCAGATTGTGCACCGCATACACCAGGAGAACAGTTATGATGGTTACAATCAAGGCTGATAGGATCGTTGCGGTGTAAAGCCCTTTGAACTTGAGGGCAATGAAATACAGGAGCCTGGTCAGCATTCCCCCGAAAATAAAAGTATAGGCCGCCTGTTTCATCGCTGCTGTACTGGCCGGCCACCACCCGAATTTCCGGTTGATTAATCCCACGATTATTCCCATTATAAGGCCACCGGCGATAGCTGTGGGTATATCAATGAATTTACTTAAATAGCGGATAACTCTTTTAAATAAAGTAGAATTTGGAACCTGATCCGCCAGCCGGCGGATGGAATTTGGAACCCGGAACCCGGAACCCGGAACTATATCCATCTCTTTAAATATAATGAATCACGCTTTGCCCGCATTTCTTACACTTCCCCTTTGCATCCAGTCCTTTTTTATAAGTAGAATACCCTATCCGGTCGATAAGCTGCGCCCCGCAACCCGGGCAGGTGGTGATGCGGCCTTCGTCGGCGGCGACATTGCCAAGGTAAACGTAATGCAGGTAATGGGTGGCAATTTCATAAAGCTGCAGCAATTTCGGGAGCGGTGTTGCCT
>CAYJNJ010000120.1:0-536 GCA_964371595.1 uncultured Bacteroidales bacterium
CTCCACCACTCCACCACTCCACCACTTCACCACTCCACCACTTCACCACTCCACCACCAGGTACTTTTTAAACTCCCCATACCCCTTTCCAATCTTCCCATAGCTTTCTTCCTTCGCTTCAATCCCCTGCAGGCTTGGCGGTAATTCCGGGTCAAATCCCAAAAGCCGGTTGATTTCTTCGGGGAACTTGGCAGGATGTGCTGTTTCCAGTGAGATGAATAACTGGTCTTTATTAAGTTCTTTTCCTTCATCGGCCAGGAAGTCCTGTAAACCTGCCCAACCCACTGCACCATGAGGTTCGAGAATGACATTATGATTTTCCCAGGTCTCCCTGATCGTTTTCCTGGTCAATTCATCAGAAATACTGACAGCATAAAGCTCCTTCTGCATTTGATCAAGGTCTGCCGCTTTACTGACATTTCCCTTTTCATCCATGATCCCGCCATAAAGCGCGAGCAGCCTGGCAAGATTGCTCGGGTGGCCAACGTTCATTGCACTGGAAATGCAATTGCGCGAGGGTACTATCTTGCCATAAG
>CAYJNJ010000120.1:546-10727 GCA_964371595.1 uncultured Bacteroidales bacterium
GAATTCATCGTTCTCATTTACGCTGATGATAAACCGTTTGACGGGCAGTCCCATTTTCTTCGCCAGAAACCCAACCATCATATCTCCAAAATTGCCCGAAGGCACGGAAAAGACTACATCATCTTCAGGGTTCCCTAAGCGCAGCCTGGCAAAGGCATAGAAATAATAAACGATCTGGGGCACCAGTCTCCCGATATTTATCGAATTAGCAGAAGACATGTTCATATGCTGCAGTTCCGGGTCTGCGAAGGCTTCTTTGACCATGGCCTGGCAATCATCGAACTTCCCATCTACAGAAATAACTTCGACATTTTTCCCAAGGGTGGTCATCTGCTTACGTTGCCGTTTTGTAACCTCTTTTTCGGGGAAAAGCACGACAACCTTAATATTATCCAGCCCATAAAAAGCATTGGCAACAGCGCTGCCCGTATCACCTGAAGTAGCAGTGAGGATAAGCAGTTTGCGGTTTTCAAGACGGAGGTAATAATTCATCAGCCGGCCCATCATCCTGGCGGCAAAATCCTTAAAAGATGCAGTCGGCCCCTGGTCAAGCCGCATGACATATTTACGCTCATAAACTGGCTCGAGCGGAACAGGATAATTATATGATTCGTTCACGATCCTGCGCAGCTCTGAAGCCGGGAGTTCCCCTTCAAGATATTTCCAGGTTACATCAAATGCGATCTCAGGATAGGGCTTATTAATGAAGGATCTGATCTCCTCAGCATCCAGTTGCGGTATAACTTCAGGCATATAAAGCCCTTTATCCGGCGCCTGGCCCAGCAGAAGAGCCTGCCGGAAGCTGAGTGAAGGTGATTTTCGGTTGGTTGAATAAAATTTAATCGATGACATAAATAGTTGTTGTAAGCAGTCAAAGTTAGGGAAAAATAGTCGTCAGTCGTCAGTCGTCAGTCGGCGGCAACCATTAATCATTAAGAATTAAAATATTACAATTAAACACTTAAAATTAACATTAAACCAGTTAATTGCAATTATATTGAATATGGTAGAGTGAGGAATTTTGTGTAAACGTTCTTTGATTGTATTTAAAGGCAACAGTAAAAATAATGTTTAATTTAAAGCCTTTAAAACTCAGAAAATACATCAAGCCAAAATCGTTGTTCCCGGATGACCATGCAGTGCTAAAGGCGGTCTTCCTTGCGGAACAGATTGTTCAGAAGAAATGGTATTACCCAATTCGATATTGGGGCCAGATTAATAACCGATTTATTATTTAATTTGAAGAAAGATGCCGTGGTTAGATACAATCATCGTTTACACAAAATTTTTCACACCCTCATTTAAATCGGCGAAGACTGGTCAATTTGTCCGGCGTATGAAATAAATATTATATCAGCAATAATTTTTGCGTAATTACCTTTCCATCAACCAATAATTGTACGTAATAAAGCCCTTTTTGTAAAGTGTTTAAATCCAAATGCATTATGCAATCAGTTGATTTATATGATTTAAAAACTTCGTTCAACGAATTGAATATTTTTATTGTTTTCATTGACTCACAATCATTTATCTCTATTGTAATTAACCCCGTACTGGGTACTGGATAGAGTTTCATAATCAGATTATCATTGGAAAATATTGATTCATCAGCTTTGTTTATGCTTTTCAAATTACCTTGCAGTTCACATCCTAATATTGGAGCTTCACCTTGGTAGCTTGACTCAAATGCAATTAAATTGACCATATCAGTGCAGTTAGTTACAATTGAACTATTAATAAGTTTTACACGACTTCCCTTTTCAGCTAAGAAATGATCTCCTTTATCAACTAAAACACTATTACCGGCGATTATTTTGCATTTCCCTCCATCGATGTCGTTACCTAGAACCGTCATATCTTTGATATAAATCGCATCTTCAGCTTGGTGAAATTCATTGCCTGTAATTGGTATAACTTTATCTTCGATTACTCGTGTTTTGTCGTAAGCAATTTTTTCCAGCGAATAAACATGATTATTTATAACCCCGTCTTTTGTTTGATAAGTTGCAGCATTTATTGCCGAGATCGTGAGTTCTATAATCGGATGACGGTCATCAGTACAACATATAAACCAACCAGGGTTAGGATCATCTTTACCTTGGGAGTAAGTGGTTAGCTGTACACCTGAATACTGCAATTCATAGTTAATCACAGCATTTTCAATGGGTTTTCCGTACTTGTCAACCACCAATCCTTGTATCCTATTCATGGAATTATTATAATCCCCCTGGTTAAAATAAAATTCAGATATCTCGCAATCACCAATTATTGAAAAAGGATTAATTGATCCATATTTTTTTCCAGCAAGTTTACTATTCTCATGCTTATCTCTTAATCCGTAATACCATCCTCTGCAATCATCAGCCTTTTCAGGATCTATTTCATTATAACGGTGATCTTGATAATCCCACCACATAAAACCACTTCCCGCACATACTTTGCATTGTCTAAGATATTGCTCTATGTAATCTTCTTGCTCCAAAATTGTTCCATCATCACAATCTATTTCATCCGAAGGCGAAGCAGAAAATCCAACTTCACCTATCATCCAGGGTTTTATTAGTGCCCTTTCCATCCATGCCATTTCACTTTTAGGTCGTTCAAATGCTGCTTTAGTTGGGACCGTTGTGTGAAAGTAGGGGTAGACATGAAATGCAAAAAAATCAAGATTTAATATACCGGGATCCCAATAAAATACCTCCAATGAATATTCTAGACCAATGGTTGTATACTGATAATGTGTACGGGTCTTGACTATCTCATTCCATTCGTCGACGACCTGGCAAATAGTGCATTTCGCTCCCCATTTATCAGCGGAATTTCCTATCAGTGCATTTTGTAGAGGCTCATTGAAAAAATCATAGGCAAAAAGCGCAGATTGGTTTTTGTACCTTTCTGCAATTATTGGTAGTACGAATTTAAAATCTGCATTGGCTTGGTTTTCCTTCTCATATATCTTATCACCTCCAACTAAAAATAAAATCTTAATATCCATATTGTTTGCAATATTCATTACAACATCAAGTTGTTGAAGGTACCTTTCAATATTGTCTGTATGAGTGCTATTTAATGGCCAATAACATACCATGGGGTAACACTGTGGTGAATCTTTATTCTCTGTAATATAAAAAGCACCATTAGACCAGTATTTTATATCATTGATAGAATATTGATAAGCTCCAATTTTCAATCCCGTAAGCCTTATAGAATTACAGCCAAGAGAATCTTTTATAAATCTGAAATCTTCTACTATAGCCGTAGAGCATGCGTCAGCACTAAAACATTCATAACAATATGGATCTAAATCATAATTCCACGCCGGAGCAATGTATTGATAAGTAGTATTTGTACAATCATGTCTAATTCTCACAGCGTAGTTAACAGTTTTCGGGTAATAAACAGAATCTTCATGCATGAATTTATTGCCACGCAACCGGAGAAATTCATTTACCTGTGCAAAAGAACCATTGCTATCTATTAATATGAGCAGGATTACTTGCCAGATTAATATCTTTACTATGACTTTGATTTTCATGTCATTTAGGTATTAATTGTTTTTTTGATTTTCTTTTAGCTCATCAATCTCTTTTTGCTGCTGAATAATATATAAAGTCAACTCCTCGATTTTTTTAAGTAATGTTGCCTGCATATCAGCAACATTAAAACCATTCTGTTCTATTTCCAAAGAAGTTGGTACTTCAGGTAAGTGGCCATTCTTATTAATGAACATTTCAACTTCCTTTAAAGAATTCAACTTATAATCACTATCGAAAACATAATCGGGCCAATAGATTGCCATGGCATCCGGACGTATTTCCACTTCCTCTGCATAGATTTTCATTGCATTGATTACTCCGTTACCAAATACGCTGAATAATGGCATTCCTGTTGATCTTTCAACATAAATTGCCTTTGTCTGGTCATTATCAACATTAATTAACAAGGCATGTGACCAGGGATGAATGGGGTCATTAGTATGACTTATCTCTAATCCATCTCTTCCTGTTGCAATTCGTAGTTTAGCAGCACGAGGATCCTCTGTCCCAATAGTAAGAGTTTCACTAAAAAATCCTTTCCCTCTAAAGTATCCTGCAAATTGATTATTCGTATTTTCCACATAAAGAGCAAAGGGTTTTCCAGATGCAATACGGCATTTCATATCTTCGTCCAAATTTTCTAACCCAATTGAAACATTACCGGTAGTCCATGTTTTAACTTTTTGATCTATATTATCTCCCCAATAATAGTCTTGGCTAAAAACAATCGCTGGAAGGAAATTAATTGTGGTAATCGCCACAATCATTACAATAAATACTATTTTTTTCATTTTTAAATTAATTAAGAGTTAAACAAATTTTAAGAGGTATGTGCATTTTCCGCTGAAATTAACCACCAGACAGGTGGCAAACAATCAATGATTATTTTTCACTTTCAAATATAAAGAGAAAATTCAGTCCTGTCAATAAGGGGGAGCTAATACAGTTAGATTCTAAATATTAACATACAATAAATGTATAAATCTAAATATGAATAATAGTAAGTATTGATTATTCAGCTTTCTATGGGAAATTAACCATTATTTATGCATAAGTGCATTTTCCCCTGATATTGACCACCCTTTTTCGCTTAAAATTGATCACACGATGACTCTTAGAATCAACAAGATGAACTGGTTGATTTACCTATTTAAATTTAAAGACAGACACTAATTACCAGCCAAAAGGGCAAACGGCAACACAGATCCCGCAAACCCTGACATTCATTTTCAAATATTTTTCCCCGAATTCTTTGCATTTTTCGCGGCATTTGAATGCATCGAAAAACTCATCACGGTCGACCGAAATATCCCAAAGCTTTCCATTGATTGCCCCGGCAGGACAACTGTTCATGCATATTTTACAGGAACCGCAGCGGCTTGTTTCTATGGGATGCTCATCACATTCTACTTGGGTATTTGTCAGAATGGAGACTAATCGCAACCTCGGGCCGAAGGCTTTTGAGATAAAAAGGTCGGATTTCCCTATCCAGCCCAGGCCGGCCCTTGTAGCCACCATTTTGTGCGAAAGCCGGGTCCGGAGCTTATCCGCATAAACTGTATCCAGTTCGGCAGTTGTTACAGTGGGATCGGTTGAAATTGAACCTATCCCAATCTCCTTTAAATCCTCAGAAATTGACTTTGTTAATGTCGCCAGTTCCTCATTGATTTGCCTGTAATGGCTGTAATATTCCAGTGTAGGTCCGCTGTAAATGCCGTTAACTATCCTGCTGTCGAGCTTCTTTCCGATTGAAATCCCGAACTGGAATTCCCCGAAACTTTTATCAATGATACCGGCAAGATCTGCGAATCCATAGATATAATCCTGATGTGGTACCAGGTGTTTTTTAAGAATTTCACTGATTAATACGGTACTCATTGCATTTTCTCTTCTATATTTGCCTTTACAACCAACGGGTAAAATTAGAAAAAATGCTGGGATCGGCTCTACACATCACGCTTGCTTTAGTCTTTTATTCACTGGGGGTCTGGGCCGAAAAAATTGCCCATTACCTGAAGCCATGGCATGTTGTGGCTTTCTGGACAGGCTTCCTGTTCGATATGCTGGGGACCTGGATGATGCACAAATTGGCCGATGGCCCGTTCAACATTCTTGAACCTCACACGTTTACCGGGCAGATTGCCCTCTGGCTCATGCTGATCCATGCAACATGGGCGACCTATGTGGTAAAAAAAGGAAGCGAATCCTCGAGGAAAAAGTTCCACCGCTACAGCATCATCGTCTGGCTTTTCTGGCTGATCCCCTATTTTGGCGGAATGTGGATGGGGATGACTAAATAGAGCTTTTTATAAAACGAAGATAGAAATCCTCCTGATCAGAGTTGCTGATCTTCAATAAATAAACAGAAGGTTTAAGTGAATTAATCCTGATCTCATTTTGTTGAGATTCCCCTGTCAGCATTCCGGTTATAAGCACTCTCCCATTCATATCTATGACCTGGTATTGCAAGTTATCGTGAGATGTCCCATCATTCTTCACATAGAGTATATCCCTTGCAGGATTGGGATAAACGGAAAAACCACCATCTTTTTTATTTTCAGGGACATAAATTGTAAGATCCTCAAAATAAGCTTCGAAACTGATTTCATTTGCATTTAAAATATCATGAAATACCGGGTCAAGCGTATCAGCGATCAGGCCGTTATTTCCCCAGTGCAGAAACGAATACCCTTCATTGGCAATGGGTTCGATCTTAACCGGAATGCCGTTGAAATACACCCCCTGCCAGGGGTAGGTTTCCGGTGCGATGGTACTGATCCGGATTTTACCGGCACCTTCAGGATAAACATTCAGCTCCAGGTTTACCTGGTTTGGAAGGTTGAAATTCGCCTGGATGTGATTTCGGACCTGGGCACTTCTTTCATACAATTGCGATTGAAATATTAAATGATTATCAATAAATGCCGCCATATACTCCGGAATATGGTTCTGATCCCCCCATCTTGCATATTCTTTGGGCATTTCTGAAACAGTCAGGTTATAAAACCCTTCTTCAATCGCCGAAGTGTTTTCAAAAAGATAGGCTGTATTCATCAAATCCGCATAACGGTTAATGAAATAGTTCCTGTATTGTTCATTCTGGATACTCCGTAACCAGATGTTGATAAATGGATTGTTCGGATCGGAATCGAGTAAATACCGGATCATATCTGTATAACAATCCGTCCAGCCATTGGGAAGCAGCCCTAGCTCCATGTCGATCAGGCAGAACCTCCAGCGGAAATCGGATTTATCTGACCGGTAGATCTTAATGTTGTTTCCGGGCCAGTCGCTGTTCGCCATCCAGGATTCTCCGATAATATAATCGGTATAATACGTAAGGTCGAAGTAATCATCAGCCATTTTCCAGTAAGCCGTGTCGGCAGGATCAAGCTGGGCAAAAGCCACATAGTCTTCAATGAATGGATCAACCGAACCTTCAAGTGCCCGCAAAACAAACCCGTACCAGGCGCTTAGCGACAGAAGGTCCATCTGGTTATTATCAGCGCCTTCCAGCGTTTCGAAATATTCCGCATCGATTTTCTCCCTTAATTCATAAAGACCGTAATAATAGCCATTGATATAGACCGAAACCGGCCGCCAGGCGGCATAGTAATTATTTGTCCCCGTTCCCATGGTGGTAACCTGGCAGGCGTCTTTATAAGGAAAGACAAGGTACTGGTTACTTCCGTTCCGAAGGTAGAACCGGCTGTATTTCGTCCGGTCAGGCCTGCCGGGGATGATCTGGTATTCAATGGGGCCGTCGCCAAGGACGCCATCGTCAAGCTCCAGGCGGAAAGAATGCTGCGGCTGGTAGCGTGCACCGCCCCATCCCCCATCGATCTGCATACCGGTGCGCTGTGAAAAAACCAGGTTCTGAAGCGAATCAAAATATTCCACATAAGCCGTCCGTTCCCAGTCGGTCCACCAATTATCGAAAATCCCCTTTTCCCCGTAAAGGTTATCCTGGTCGGTAACAACGGAAATTACCGGTGTGTTATGTTCCACATCGAACAGGTACGTAGAAACCGTGTTCTGGCTCGGAAGGATGCCCCAGTCAAACACCCTGGCCTTAACGACCACTGAATATTGTAACTGGATTGGGCCGGTAAAGGAAGGGGAAAGAATAGAAGGCTCGCTGCCGTCGAGGGTATAATGAATTGAAGTTGAGCCCGGGTTCGGGTTTGTCATGCTCAGTTCGAATGGATCACTATAAATTCCTGAAGGCACTGAAAACACAGGGGCAAGAAGGTAACCGGAATAAGCCGGAGACTGGTTATTGGTGGCTGAAGGAGTCGCATTCTGAAAAAGGAAAATATCGGAAGACCCATCCGGTTTGCTTCCGTTGCTGTTGTCAAGGTCGCCGCATTCCACATGCAATTCACTGATTAGCTGTTGCGACGGGCTGAAAAGGTAAACTGTTTCACCCCCTTTGGATAATTTAAAATTCGTATGGAGAAAATTATTAGTGTCGACGGCAATGAATTCAGCGGAAACATCGCTGTTGGTCACCAGTTTCAAGGATATATCGATATAATCATAAAGAGTGTTGGGATCAGTGGAAACCACATCAAAAGCGAGGCTGGTGATATTGCCGATAGGCATACCGGCAGCGCTGAGTTCTGCAGCATGGATAAGCATCTGGTGCCGGGCCCCCCAGTACCAGTTGCCATAAGGCGCAGGGTAATCATATGGTGAGTTCTGGATCTGGCCGGTTCCGATCACATGCCCGTTCAGCTTCATGTTCGGCCGCTGGTAGACCCTTCCTCCATAAGTAGCAAAACAGGAAGCGTCACTGCCATCCTGGTAATTGAAAACCGTTGACCAATACGCTGTAGGAGACTGGTTAAAAACAGAATTCGTTGTGTACCCGACAGAATTATAGGAGCAGGTATTTACCAGAAGGTTCGATATCCCGTCCCAGTAAAAAGGTGTTGAAAACGAATGGGTATTCCAGCCGGTCTGCGGGTTATAAGTTCCTGTATGAACGACATTGATAAAGCCGGTAACCGGTTTCCTGTCTTTATCGCTGCAAAATACCGTGAGGTATCCGCCCGGTCCGATCTCGACATTTGGAAAGGTCCATTTAGAAGGCTCATCCAGATCATCCGAAAGGGCATAATTATAAAGGCTTACAGACTGGCTACCCGCATTATAAATTTCAATCCAGTCGGGATAATCGCCATTTTCGTCAGCAAGAGTGGAATAGTTCCGGTTGCTGCCTTCATTAATTACAAGCTGTGCCATCAGGCAGTTACAAAACAGGATCGCCAAAAGGACAATCAGGATTGTTAAGAAATGTCTCATCCTTATTTATATAATGTTAATTTAATTGACAACTTATCTCAGAGGCTGAATCCCGCGGTGAACTGAAATTCGCTTTTATTGTATGATTCCTGGCCTGAAATTTTTAAACCGTATAAATAATTATATCTGCAGTCGATATACAATCTCATATGATATGTAAGATCGAACTGGTACCCGATGCCCCCAACCATTCCGAGCTGGTTTGTGACAACCGGTGCCGGGTATTCCCCTTCATCCGCGGGCATAGTCCACAGTGAAAAATCTTCTTTGAACTGGTATGCATAGATTCCTCCGAAACTAATGTAAGGACGTGATTTGTTGACAGGAAAATAATACCTGAGAAGTACAGGGATGTTTAAGGAAGAAGTGTTAATCTCTACTATAACATAATACTCCTCCATTTCATACTCACTGGAATAGTTGTTTTTGGTAAAACTTATTTCAGGATGAATAGTGAAATTTGAGGCAGCCAATGGCTGATCTACGAAGAACCCAAAAACCAATCCCCCATCGTATGAAAAATCAGCATTTTTAAAATAAGGATTTTCCTGCTGGATAAAAGTATTCCCGACCCCTTCAATGTATTTCAGATCGGAAAAACCATAACCGGCAAATACGCCATATTTAAAGAAGGGGAAAGGTTTTCGTTCGCAATTATTATATTGCTCCGTAAACCTGATCATATTATTCTTATTGTATGAAACCAGTTTTGCAGCATCATCTACTTTTTTACAATCTGAAGTATAAGAATCAAGCATATCGTGGTACGACGATACATCCTGGCCGGCTGATTTACTTGGCAGCTGCATGAAATCACCGCTATCTTTTTCAAGGACAAAAAATTCCGTTGTTTCATCTTTGTAATAATAGAGCGTTGAAGGGCCGGAAGTCAGTTTTTCAAGGAAGACCCGGCGAACCGAATTATCCATGGTAATGTCTTTTGCGACATACACTGATCCTTTGGCAAAACCATATTCGGTAATTTCGTATGGCGAATATGTTTTGGTCAGACCTTTTTCGATCCATTCGCAAGCTTTGGCATTACCCACTTCTCCGTTATTTACAAGGTTTACACCTATTATTTTTGAAGTATCCGTAACGATATAATTTTTCTGTGCATATAACGATCCCATCAAGCTGAGAAACAGTAAAACCAAAATTGAGTATCTAAATTTCATAAATCATTAAATTGCTATATTGTTAAATTGTTAAATTGTTAAATTGTTAAACTGTTAAATTGTTAAACTGTTAAATTGCTATATTGTTAAATTGTCAAATCCTCTTACAGTCTTACAGTCTTACAGTCTTACAGTCTTACAGTCTTACAGTCTTACAGTC
>CAYJNJ010000121.1:0-10632 GCA_964371595.1 uncultured Bacteroidales bacterium
TGGCAATGGCCCTGGCTGGCCGGGGGAAAATCCGGTATCGGGATTGCAATTCATCCCCTCCCTCTGAATTTGCCTGAAGATGAAGGGTTCACAGGTTCAATCCCGTTAATTAACGGGAAAAGAGAAGGCTGTGTGCTGTGCCATGATAATGTGCAGGGCCTTGGCAAAGCCCATGATCCTTCTGCCATTGGGTGTTATTCCTGTCATGGCGGAAATCCGTACACACTGGGGAAAAAGCTGGCCCATAAAGAGATGCGCCTTATCCCCGGGAACCTTTCCGATGCCATGCTGAGTTGCGGGACTGCGTCGTGTCACCCTGACATACCCGGACGTGTTGATAAATCCATCATGACGACTATGAGCGGAGTAGTCACTGTCGACCGCTTTGTTTTTGGCGAGACAGATTCATTAGCTGCCTTAGCCCATATCAAAAACATAGGTTACTCGGCAGCGGACCAGCATCTCAGGGACCTTTGCGCAAATTGCCACCTTGGCCACCCTAAAACAGAATTGGGGCCGGTTACACAACTTTCAAGGGGGGGCGGGTGCAATGCCTGCCATCTGAATTATTCTGATTCTGCATTAGCAACATTAGCCCAGGCTGAAGCCTGGGGAAACTCAGTCTTGCACCATCCCCAATTAAGCCTGGATATTACCGACGGGCATTGTTTTGGTTGCCACAGCCGGTCGGGGAGGATAGCCACCAATTATGAAGGCTGGCATGAAACGCTGCTGGATAAGGAGAACATTCCCGATACAGGAAAGTACCGGGTGCTGGAGGATGAAAGGGTGTTTGAATATATCCGTGATGATGTTCATCATAAGGTAGGTATGAGCTGCATAGATTGCCATACCTCCTATGAATTGATGGGCGACAATAAGCTCTATGCTCATAAAGAGGAACAAGTTAAGATCAAATGTGAAGACTGTCATTTCCTGGAGCAGCCGGGTTTGCTCGGTTATCAGGGCCTGGATGCCGAATCGAAGAAGATCATTGCGCAGCGAAACTGGCAGGTGGAAAATACCAGGTTTATTGTGGGCAGTGAAAGCGGTTTGCCTATGGTTAATGCCTGGATTGACAGTAACGGACAGGCTTTCATGAGGACAAAACTAAGGGACACCCTGTTTGCCCTTAAGTCGCCGCTGCCGGTTTGTTCCGAAGGGAAATCCCATCGTGCACTGAGTTGTGAAAGCTGCCACAGCTCCTGGGTGCCTCAGTGTATCGGGTGCCATAATACTTTCGATCCTGAAATTCAAGGCTTTGATATGCTCGGGTATAAAGAAAAGAAGGGGAGCTGGATTGAGCATGTGGGGCGGTTCATGGCAGATGCGCCGGTGCTGGGTATCATCGAAGATAAGCAGGGGAACGGCAAGGTCATGACGTTTACACCCGGTATGGTGTTAAGCATTGATAAAACAGGCTTTAAAGAAGAGCAAAACGGTCAGCAACAGATCTTTCGCCGACTGTATTCGCCTGTTTCCACTCATACCACAACCATGGAAGGCAGGAGTTGCAAATCCTGCCATCTTGATCCGCTGGCGATCGGTTATGGAAGGGGAGAGCTGGTTTATGACGTTTCTTCAGGAGCAGGGAAATGGATTTTCAGGAATAAATTTGCCCTGAACGATATTGATAATTTACCGGAAGATGCATGGATAGGATTTCTTTCGGAGAGTCACGGGATGGCGGCAACGCGTGAAAATGCCAGGCCATTTAACCTGCAGGAGCAGAAGGCCATCCTGGTGGTTGGGGCCTGTCTGACCTGTCATGATGAAAATTCAGTGGTAATGAAGGAATCCCTGGTCGATTTTCCGGCCCTGCTAAAACGGGTCAGTTCGAAATGCATTTTGCCTGAAGGTAGGTAATCCCTTTACTCTAATTTCCAATTTCCATTTTCAATTTTGATGTCCCCGGGGGGGAAATCGAAGTTCTTCCCGTCAAATTCTATCCAGCGGTCAGCAAGGGGTTTTAAAACCGATACACTGCTTTTCATTTTGGTATTGCCCACCCTGTTGAGGATCAGGAATATGCCCGGAGTTACCAAGTTCCTTGCCCAGCCTGATTCGCAGACGACCAGTGAACCGGGCTTAATGTTCCTGATAATTTCAGGTAATACCCCGGCCAGGTTATCATCCCATACCTGAATATAGAAAACCTCAGCGGCCCCGGCTTCCAGCATCCGGGAACTGTCTTTTCCTGTACCAGGACTGGTTTCCCTGATGATGACATAATCGCCGGTTTTAGCTACTATTTGAGCATCATCATCCACCGGATGAAAATGCGGGGATATTTTAATGGCAGTGATCGGGACCAAATCGTGGAAATTCCGGATGATCCTTGTGATCAGTGTTGTTTTACCTGAGTTCCGGTCTGTTCCGTAAACAATCAGCCAGTTGGGGAGGTGGATCATCTTAATAAAATTAAACTTGCATTATGAACATAAGTTCATTATCTTTGCTTTAAATTGATACTGCTATGAGAACAAAACTCTTTCTGAAAATCGTTATTGGTCTACCGCTCGTAATTTTTATTGACTATATCCTGATGGCAATACTTGGATGCACTTCTTGTCTTCTTGGAATGGGGGAATCATTTTTTTGCGGCACCTATTGTTTTCTTGGAAAAGGGTTGTTATTGCTATCAGCTATACTTTTTGGCTGGTATATTTATTCAGAGATCAAGCAGATATACCAGGCCAAAAGCCATGAGAACCAAAACACAAGTCCTGGTATGACAAGGTAAGCCAGCATTGCTTTGTTAACCTGAACTGTTTATTGAAAGTAGGGAGCCATTAATTATGATGACTGCAAGCCTCCTTATCGCTTTTTAATTCATCGGCCAGAAACAATTCGACGGCTTTACGCGTTTCAAGCTGGGAGGTAATAAATATTTTTTTCCCGGCATAAGTCAGGTCATCAACCAACCTGCGGCCCATTCCGCCGGCAATCACAATTTCGCAATCATTCAGTGCATTCAATATCCTGTTGTGGGAATGCTGGGAATGGTCATCATGTTCGGCCCCATGATGCTGATGTGCCTGATGTTGCCCTAAAGCATGTCCGGTAAAATTGTTAGGCCGGTATTCCTGCTTGATAATCTGGCCGTCAACAACTTCAAAAATTGCAAATCCTAAAGTTCTTCCAAAATGTTGGCACAGGTATGTGCCCTCATCACTGGGTATCGCGATTTTCATTTTTCTCCCCTTTCTTTTTTAAATATAATTGGTGATGATAACTGTTTTCCCTTACCATTTTCTTTCCACATTGCGGACATTGTCTTTCCCTGCAAGGGATGCCTGGTTGATGAGGGATTTTTGTATTGCAATGAAGACAGATGCAAAAACCCGGGGCATCTTCATTTTTTTGACGTTCCATAGTGACCGATTTATAGGACAATGGCCGTATTTTTTCCGATTTACAGTAAGAGCATGATGTGGTCTCCTGATCGCTGATCAGAAGTTTATGGCATTCTTCGCAGCGGTACCAGAACTCATCAGTGTGATAATTGCCGCCTTCAATAAAAATTGCCTTGCCGTTGACAAAAGCTTCTGCTATGCTCCGACGGGCTTTTTCATAAATGCGCGTCAGTGTTGGTCTCGATACCGCCATTTCCTTTGCTGCCTCCAACTGTGTCATGCCCAGGTAATCCAGCAAACGGATGGCTTCATACTCTTCAAAGAAAAGAATGACCGGTTCCAGGTCAGTTATCGGGATACCAAAGGGTTTAAATCCCTCCATCATGGGAGGATTAGTTACATTGCGTTTTCTTTTAGGCCGGGGCATGATTTTGCAAATTTAAAATAATTATGAACATAAGTTCAGAATATTACTAATTTTGAAGATTATTTCAGGAAATAAAACCGGAAACAGATTTTAATAGAAAAAGTAAAGTTAACTAAAACTAAAAAGATGCCAAAACTTGATGGAACAGGTCCGGAGGGAAGAGGTTCAGGAACCGGGCGAAAATTGGGGCTTTGCAGCAATATCCATGATGAACAAAAATTAGAAAAACTTGGAAAAGGAATGGGTACTAAGCGACATTCCGGCGGAGGAGAGGGTAAAGGAAAACGCTTGAAAAGCGGGTTAAGATAACGAATACAATCTTTTATATTAAATATCTATGGAAACTGAAAACAAAGGATTCAATACTAAACTAATCCACGCAGGCGCATTTGAAGATGAATTCGGAAGCGCCACAGTACCAATTTACCAAACATCGACTTTCAAATTTAAAAACGCCCAGGATGGGGCCGATTGCTTTTCAGGTAAAAGTGACGGTTACATTTACACCCGTATCGGCAACCCTACCATCAGGGCATTCGAGCAAAACATAGCAGCGCTTGAAAACGGTTATGGCGGTATAGCTACAAGTTCAGGCATGGGCGCTATTAGTTGCGTTTATATGGCATTGCTCGGAGCAGGCAGTCACATTGTAAGTTCCGATGCTGTATATGGTCCGGCAAGGGGCCTTCTTGAACAGGATTTCTCCCGGTTCAATGTAGAAGCCACGTTTGTGAATACCTCCAGGCTTGAAAACATCCTGGCGGCCATCAAGCCAAATACCAGGGTTTTATATATTGAAACACCGGCTAACCCTACCATGGAGATTACGGATATCGTTGCCTGTTCAAAAATTGCGAAAGAATATAACCTGATTTTAGTCGTCGACAATACATTTTGCTCACCGTACCTTCAAAAGCCTCTCGATTTAGGCGCTGATGTGGTTCTTCATTCGATTACCAAATTTATAAACGGCCATGCAGATATTGTAGGTGGCGTTATCGTTACAAAAGCACCTGAACTATATAAAATAATCAGGCATTCAATGGTTTACATGGGCTGTAACATGGATCCTACACAGGCATTTATGGTTCTGAGGGGAGTCAAAACCCTGGCCATTCGAATCGATCGTGCCCAGGAAAATGCTCTGAAAATTGCTGAATTTTTGCAATCCCATCCTAAGGTGGCCTGGATTAAGTATCCCGGATTGGAGTCGCACCCGCAATTTGAACTGGCTAAGAAACAAATGCATGGCTTTGGTGCGATGATGAGCTTTGGGCTTAATGGTGGTTATGAGGCTGGCAGGAAACTTATGGACAATGTGCATCTCTCAACATTAGCGGTTTCTTTAGGAGGTGTGGAAACACTCATTCAACATCCAGCCTCAATGACGCATGCTGCTATTAGCAGAGAACATAAGCTTGCCGCCGGGATTACTGACGACCTGGTAAGATTTTCTGTAGGTATCGAAGATGCCGAAGACATTATTCAGGACCTGAAACAAGCATTGGAATCGGACTAATATTACTTTTGCCTGCAAGGAATGATGAAAACTGAAAATGACCATGTACCGGTAATTGATAATGCTAAATGTATTTATTGTGACCTGTGCTTTGAAATATGTCCAAATGCAGCTATTTTGAAAGAGCCCAATCCATCTTGTGATAAATGCATAAAGTACTGTTTCTCCATGGAAGTGCCCTGTAACAGGGACAAGTATGTGTTTTGCTATGACCGTTGCGATACGTGTGGACTTTGTCTCTCAGTTTGTAATCATGAAGCGATTTCGTGGGAAAATTACAATAATCATCCAAAGGTCAGGTAAAAGTTGTTGAAGCACTCATCGGAAATAGATTTAAACCACCATCTGAATGGCACTTGGCAAAAAGCCTCGGTGCTGGGATCCCTTTGGGCTTCATCAGAAATTGTAATCGGGAGCTTTTTACATAACCTGCATGTCCCGTTCAGCAGTATATTTCTCACTTCTATTGGGATCATTTTACTTGTGTCTGTGAGCTTTCAGTGGAAAGAGCGGGGCTTGATCTGGCGTGCAGGTTTGATTTGTGCAATAATGAAAGCCGTTTCACCCAGTGCTGTTATTTTCGGTCCCATGATCGCAATTTTTTTTGAAGCACTGTTACTCGAGTCTTCAGTACGAATTTTCGGAAAAAATATGGTTGGCTTTTTTATTGGAAGCATCCTGGCTATTTCCTGGAGCTTCTTTCAGAAAATTGCCAATTTTATCATTATTTACGGTTTCAATATCGTTGATCTTTATACCTCACTTATCAATTTTGCCCAGAAACAACTCCGCTTTAATTTCTCGAGTGTCTGGATGCCGGTGATGGCTTTATGGGCTTTCTATATAATTTTTGGTATCTTATCTGCTCTTCTTGGTATTTATGTTGGCAAAACGGCTGCAAGAACCAATCCTCCCGTACTGAGCATTGACAAAAAGCGCACAGGCGGTGTGAAGGCCGGGAAAAATTCCCCGGCTTTTAAATTCTCTATAGGCTGGCTTATTTTAACTGTTACCGGGATGATATCCCTGCTCGTCCTGATGAATTACACAAAAGTAATATGGTGGGGACCGGCAGGTATTGCTCTTATGACAGCATGGGTAATCCGTTATAAAAACATCCTGAAACCCTTGAGAAAACCAGGGTTCTGGATTTTCTTCATTTTGATAACAATGCTGTCAAGCTTTCTTTTTGCAACCCTGCAGTCCTCGCAAATTTCCATAACAGATGGCCTGATCATAGGTTTGCTCATGAATTTCCGCGCTGCGATAATGATTATCGGCTTTTCAGCAGCCGGGAAGGAGTTGAGTAACCCGGTTATCAGGTCATTTTTTACAGGTACATCCTTCAGGGAGTTGCCCCTTTCTATAGAAGTTGCTTTTAATACACTGCCATTTGTCATAGGAAACATGCCTTCAATTAAAGATGTATTTAAAAAGCCTATCCCTGTTTTGAGACAACTAACAGCACAGGCTGAATTCTGGCTCGGAAGGGTTGAATTAAGCTTAAGGAAAAAAAGTAACGTGATCATTGTAACTGGCGACAAAGGTGAAGGGAAATCAACGATGCTGGCCGAATTAGGCGTTCTTTTCAAAAACAGGGGAATACAAACCGGGGGGATCATCTCACCGGCTGTTTTTGAGAATAATGTCCGGACCGGGTATGACCTGGTCAATGTTGCAACAGCTCAAAAAATACGGCTCTCACAAACCGGCAGGATCGATGGGATGGTAAATGTCGGAAGGTATTATTTTTTTGAGGAGGGAATTACTTTTGGGAAAGAAGCGCTAATGATTGAGAATAACAGGATGTCGGAAATTATCATGATCGATGAGGTTGGTGCGTGGGAATTGCAGGGCCAGGGATGGGCAGATAGATTGAGTGAGCTGGTACTGAACTGCGACAAGCCATTAATCCTTGCCGTAAATGTTAAACTAGTCGACCAGGTCGTCGATTGCTGGCAATTGCAATCACCTTTAAAAATTGATGTTACAAATACTTCATCAGGAGAAGCTTTTCAAAAGATCATTCAATTCGCAGGATTCAGCAAGTAAAAGATCCCTTTAAACATCTTTAACTTAAATCCCTGATCTTTAATATTGTGGGGGATAAATCACTGTTACAGGCTGCAAAAATGAAGTCGGCATCCATGACTTTTTCAGACTGCTGAGAAAACATATCCTCGGAATGAACTTCTACCTTAATAAAAATTTTTACGTGATTCGTTTTAACAATTCTACCTGTTATATCGAGTATAGAATTAGGGAATATTGGTTTCAGGAACCTGATATTATCAATTTTAACTGTAATCATCCGTTGCCGGGTATGCCGGGTGGCTGTAATTAAAGCAACTTCATCGAGCCATTGCATGGCCTCTCCTCCAAATAATGTCCCATTGGAATTCAGGTGTTTTGAGAAAATTACCCTGGTTTGCCGCGTCACCGGACTTGTATCCTGGATGTCTGTTTCCATGAGATTTTTTTGCAAATTTAATAATAATGAACATATGTTCAATAGAAAAATGATTTTTTTTAATTCTGGTTTGTGGTTTGAAGGTAGTGATTGGTATTCCGGGAATTTACCGGGATTGGAATAACGGATTGATTTTATCCCAGCTCGCTGATTTTTTGCAAACGCTGATAATCGGTTATTTTAAATGTTTTGCCTTCCAGGGCGATGATTCCGTCTTCACTAAACTTTTTAAGCATCCGGATGACTGTTTCTGATCTCATACCTGAAAGTTCTGCCAGGTCAAGTCGCGAGAGTGGTAAATAAAACTCTTCGCTTTTAAAAACCCTGTTTGCCAGGCAGAGGAGGATGTCCGCCAGGCGGCCATATGCCTGTTTATGTGTCAGGCAAAAAAAGCGGCCATAAATTTGAACGCTGTTAGCACTTAAAATATCAATGACATCTTTGGCGAATTCCGCATTCTGACCTAGTAATTGGCGGAATATTTTAATATCGATAAGTTTAACTACCGAATCTACGTATGCCATTGCAGAATATTGATAAGTGCTGGATTCTTCAGAAGCAGATGACAATCCAAGAAGATTGCCCGATGGGATGATTTTCAGTACGAGGGAATTGGTGCCGTCGTCAAGGAACACCTTTGCCAATCCTTCTTCCATATACATGACATGGGATACGAAGCTACCCTGCTTGCAGATTATTTCCTTCTTCTTGTACCTGATAATAACCGAATTCGCTTCAACAAGCCTTGATTCTTCCTCTGTTAGCTTTTCAAAGCAGGTGCAGTGATGGGAACTGATGGTACAGCTGGTACCCTGAAAAAAACCCTTATCCATTTAAATAGGCTGAAAGTTGCAAAGATACATTATAATCGATAATTATCCTGATCTGTATCAGCTTTACTACCTATCCAGAACATCATTTAAACTGGGCAATATCTATTGTTTATTTTTTAACAATAACTGCAAAATATCAATCTTTGTCATGATCAACTATTACATATAATTATTGATATAAGAGCATAAATCCACAATACAAAAAACCATTATGAAATACTGTAGCACATTCATATTTAGGGGGATGATTATTATGAGCCTAGTTGCCATTTTACTTCCAGGATGCAATAAAGAAAACGGTAATCCGACTGATACTGTGGCTTCCTGTGAAGGGTGCCATACAAATTACGCGCATTTGCAGGAAGTTTATTCCCCTGATACTGCAAGTACCGGTGGAGGCTGCGGTGGTGAGGCCCCGCATTATGAACCCTACGACAGGGTTTATATGGGAGGGGCCGGTTTTGAAGAGTACAAAACATCCGGACATTATGAAATCGGGTGTGTCGGCTGTCACAACGGTACTGATAATACCGCCGATAAATCTCTGGCCCATTCAGGCGACTTCATCCGCCATCCTTCTTCTGCTGCCGAAGACAAATGCGGCACCTGTCACCAGGATGTCGTTGATAATTTCATGACCAGCATTCACAATGGCACAGGCCAGAAGCGCAAAGTAACCATGCGTAGCGGATTGAGCGGGCCTGAAGATTTTGACCAGTTACCCCAGCACCAGATTGAAGGATACAATGCCAATTGTGCTACCTGTCACGGAACATGCGGTAATTGCCATATTGTGCGACCGCTGGCAGGTGGTGGAGGACTGGCGAATGGGCACAAATTCACAAAGACCCCGGACATGGTAACAGTCTGTATTGCTTGCCATAGTTCAAGGGGAGGCCATGCATACCTGGGTGTTGCTGCAGGAACCGAGCCTGATGTGCATTTTTCGGAAAAGGATTTCAGGTGCTTGGACTGCCATTCTGGTAATGAATTGCACGGTGATGGAACGGAAGTCCAACAGCGATATGCTTACGATAAATTGCCGGAATGCAAAAACTGTCATTCTGATAACGGTTCCAGAAATAGTTACCATGCTGTCCATTATGATGATTTCAATTGCCAGGTGTGCCATTCGCAGGATTATAACAATTGTGGCAGTTGCCATATTCACGGTGAAGGAGCCAGGATCCCTTCCTACCTTGGTTTTAAAATAGCCGCCAATCCTATCCCTGATATAAAAACCGGATTCAATTTCACACTTGTCCGGCGCACCCTTGCTGCACCCGATAACTGGGAGAAATATGGTGTAAGTGAATATGCTGATTTCGAAGCTTTTCCTACTTACAATTTCACCACCCCCCATAATATACTCCGCTGGACAAAAAGAACCCAGGTGGCAGAGGGAAGCTCCTGTTCATCCAATTGTCATATCCGTAATGAAGGGGGCCAGCTGATCAACAAAGAGCTTTACCTTTTCGATGAAAATTTACTTGACTGGGAGAAAAACGCATCAGCCGGAATTAAAGTTGACGGCAAATTACCATCATCCTGGTTTGAAGAATAGAATCAATTTCAAATAATAACAATTTAAACACTTACAAAACGAATTTTATGAAAACAACAAAACTTTTGATTTACAGTCTTCTGGCAGCTTTTTTGTTCCTGGCTGCCTGCAATAAAGATGAAGATGCTATTAACGAATCGCAAGTCCTTACTGAATACCTGGAATCTGCAGATTCACCATTGGGGAAGGATTACGTAAATTCTGACATGCCTTCAATTATGCCTGCAAGCGAAGTTAAAACGTTGAATGAAACAGGCCAGGTTTACATTATTGACATCCGTTCGGCCGCTGACTTTGCAACAGGACATATTGAGAATGCCCATAATGTTGTATTTGCTGATATCCTTGCGCATATTGCCGGCGTTGACCTTACACCTTATACTAAGGTTGCTGTTGTTTGTTATACAGGACAGACAGCAGGTTATGCAACCAGCCTTTTACGGATCATGGGATATGATAAAGC
>CAYJNJ010000122.1:0-10483 GCA_964371595.1 uncultured Bacteroidales bacterium
GCTGGATATAGTATGAATACCACTAAAAGAAAGCAGCACGGAATCGCCAGATGCTAAAGCAGCGTCAATTGCAACTCTCAGAGTCAAGCCATCAACATTGGTTAATGTACCTGAAGTTAAATCTTTAACTATGATTTTGGTTGTTTTCATAACATTGAATGCTGCAAATGTAATTATAAAATAATTTTTTAGTATTGAGATAGATAACAACTAATGTACCGGGAAATTTTGATTCAAGGAATAACTGAAATGGATACATCAATCCTGCCATGGGTGTAAAGTTATGTGAAATAATTACTAATGCCAACGGATCAAATAACTTTCTTAGTCTACTCCTGTTTTATAATCTCATGACAAGATCGATCAGATAAAATCTAAGATCGACTATTGCAAAACCCTGCTGTACTGCATATATATTGTTATTTAAATGTTAATTTTTGTCACAGCATTGTAACTTCAGTAATTTTATGACCTGATCGCCTGTCACTAGTTTTTAGTCCGATATATTTATTATAAATAATTCCATTCCAATGTGTATCTGACATTGGCCATAAATCTACAGGGCCAGTCTCTGATGGATACATGGCATGGAAAATTACCTTAACTAATTAAACTATGAAAAAGATCATCACGTTCGTATTCACGTTTCACGTTTCATTCTTTGCGTTTAACGCTATTGAAGCACAGATCATCAATGTCCCCGCCGACCAGCCTACGATCCAGGCGGGGATAAATTCAGCTTTTTCCGGGGATACAATATTGGTATCAGACGGAACATACCTTGAAAATATAAACTTTTCCGGCAAAGCCATAACGGTAGCCAGCCAGTTCATTGTTGACGGAGATACGACCCACATCAACAATACAATCATTGACGGAAGCCAGCCCTCAAACCCGGATTATGGATCTGTCATCTCATTTACGAGCGGTGAGGACACCAGTTCAGTGCTATCAGGCTTTACTGTCACCGGGGGAACAGGTACATATTTTCCAGCTTTAAATTATCGGCTCGGAGGCGGAATTATCTGCCATGAAGCAAGTGCAAGCATTATTTATAACAAAATCGTTGATAATGAGTCGATGCACACCAGCGGGGCAAGAGGAGGAGGAATATGCAATTACTCGACGGGGCAAGAAAACTGGCTTGTTGCAAGAAACAATCTCCTGCAAGGCAATGCCTGCTCTTCAGCAACCGGAACCCAATTCGGAGGCGGGGTCTATTGCACTGCAAACCTTATTTTTGTGGGCAATGAGGTGTGTTTTAATACTTCTTCAGGTGCAGGGAGTAACATTGCAAGCGGAGGTGGAGTGGAATTTGAAGAATTAACGGGAACCATGCAGGTCTTTCAAATATTAGATAATGATGTTCATGATAATTCAATAGAAGCTTTCAATTCTCTCGGCGCCGGTATCAGCATTACCGGAGGCGAAGGGACGGTTTCTCGGAATGCTGTCTGGAATAACAGCGGAACTGCAACAGATTTGGCAACAGGCGCCGGTATAAGTATTTCTTCCGTGAGAAAGGCGATTTATGTTACTCATAATGAGATCAGGAATAATTCGCTGGTTGCCGATTGGCCCCAGGGAGGCGGTATCAATGTGGGCCTGGCAGGTGATATCGTTAATATCCAGGATAATACCATTGAGTATAACACTTTGTATGGCGAAAATGCTTGCTATGGAGGTGCGGCTTGTTTATTCCAGAATAAAGATGTGATATTCACCGGCAACCAGATTAACGGCAATTCCGTCACCGGTATTGAATTTGCTGCCGGAGCAGGAATTTGGAGCGAAGGCAACACCGGGATGACACGGTTCGTGAATAATTCATTCACCGAAAATATAGCCCCGGGGATAGGATATGGCGGAGGCCTCGCGATATATGACGCCCAGTTAATTGAAATTGAAGTAGAAAGAAATTTTTTTGAAAATAATTCGATCAGCAATGGCGGGGGATTATGGGCGTATAACAGCTATAATATGATTGTTGCCAACAATATCTTTACAGGCAATGAGGGCTCCTATGCCGGAGGCGCGATCTGCCTCAGGCAATATAGCGGTATGCTTTCTGGCCCTGTACCGCCTGGCATCAGCAAAGCTGTAAATCCTTCTCTTCCGGACGTTGATACCAGGGCAGTCAGCCATCCTTCGTTCATAAACAATACTTATTATAACAATTCATCAGCCAGTGGCGGCGCAATTTTTTCTGATTACCAAACGGAATTTCCCCTGGTCATCAATTGCAATTTCTGGCATAATGAGGCCAACACGGGGCAAAATATTTATACCACCAGCCCGGATTCAATGCTAATCTCCTATTCCAATATAAGAACTGTTTCTCCATTCGGGGTCAGCGGCAAATGGAAGGGCGTCAATAATATTTATGCTGACCCGATCTTTGCTGACGACATTTGCCACCTTGACGGATTAAGCCCGTGCGTAGATACCGGAGTGGATTCATTGTTATTCGAAGGCATCTGGCACTTCAGCCCTGGCGTTGATTTTGATGGTTTAATACGTCCATGGGCAAATGGAGGAATTGACATTGGAGCAGACGAATGCGATATTTTCGTTAAGCTTCCTGATTTTTTTGTCTCCTTTGGATCAGCAATTTTTCTCAGCCAGAACATGCCTAATCCATTCAGAAATTCTTCAAAAATTGAATTCTACCTTGAAGACAATCAATTTGTATCATTAAAGATCTATGACATATCAGGAAGGGAGATCAAAACGCTGTTTTCAGGAAATCCCGGACAAGGAAATCATTCGTATTCCATTGATGCGGCAAATCTCAAGCCGGGCATATACATCTATACGTTAACAGCCGGGGATGAAAGACTGACCAGAAAAATGGAAGTTCAGTAAAAGTTTCGGGGCTCTGCAGATTAAATTTCATAACGCCAGTCACCAGTTTTTAATCCGATGTTCCTATGAAAAAACTCATTTTTGTTTTGTTTACAGCATTGGTTTTAAATGTTCATGGTCAGTCGCTGAAGGGCACGTGGTATGCCATGTCCGATATTTATTCCTTTAAGCTCAGGATAATCCTGCACATAGATTCAACAGAAAACGGATACCTGGTTACTGCAGATTTGCCTGACTGGGAGGTATCCGATATAAAAATCACCGATTATAAATTTGATAATCCTTATTTCAGGTTTGCGATATGGAATCATTATTTTTTTGATGGTTTTACAGATCAGGAGCTCACAGAGATCCGCGGGGAGCTAAAATATGAGTATGACAAACAAATGCTAACCTTCATCCGCGATTCAATTCCCCCGGATGAGACCAGTGTCATAAGTATCAAGGCCAGGTACAACAAGCAGGAAGTGTATATTGCCATGCGCGACGGGGTCAGGCTATTCACCTCCATTTATACCCCCAAGGATACCAGCCAGGCTTATCCGATGCTTATGATGCGAACGCCCTATGGTTCAGAATATCAAGGGGAGGACAGTTACACCGGTTATCTTTCGGCTTATTATCGCTATACAAGGGAAAATTATATCCTGGTTTTTCAGGATGTACGGGGCCGGTTCATGAGTGAAGGTCAGTTTGAAGATATCCGGCCATTTAATCCTGATAAGAAGAGCGACATGGATATTGATGAAGCCAGCGACACCTATGATGCGGTCGACTGGCTGGTGAAAAACGTAACGCACAATAACGGTAACATGGGCGTGATGGGCATCTCATATCCCGGATTTTATTCTACCATGGCTATTCTGAGCGGTCATCCTGCCATTAAAGCAATCTCCCCGCAAGCCCCGGTAACTGAATGTTTCATTGGGGACGATGATCATCACAACGGTGCATTTTTCCTGCTCGATCAGTTCAGTTTCCTGCTCAGCCAGGGCAGAACCTTTAAAAGTCCCAGCCGAAAAGGATTTCCCGGGTTCATATGGCCGGTTAATGATAGCTATCAGTTTTTTCTTGACCTGGGTCCGCTAAAAAATGTAACTGCCAATTATTTTGGCGACAGCATAATAACCTGGCATAAAATTATGAATCATCCCGACTACGATGATTACTGGAAGGCGCGCACTCCACTTCAACACCTGGATGAGGTGAAGCCGGCCGTAATGACCGTAGGCGGTTGGTTTGATGCGGAAGATCTGTTCGGCACCCTTCACACCTATGAAGCCATCGAAAGGCAGAATCCCGGATCACATCCGAACTACCTGGTCATGGGACCATGGGATCATGGTCAATGGATGTTTGGTTCTGCCGAAAATGTTGGAAATATTTACTGGGGACAGGAAGTTAATAAATCCTACCAGGAGCTGGAGTTAAGATTTTTTGATCATTATCTCAGGGGTAAAGGAAAGGAAGACTTCCCTGAAGCCACTATTTTCATCACAGGAGCCAATGAATGGCGAAGTTACAATACCTGGCCACCTGAAAATGTAACAGATCAGAAACTTTATTTCCAGCCCGGCGGGAAACTCACATTTATACCTCCCGATGTTTCCGACAGCTTCGATGAATATATATCTGATCCCATGAATCCGGTACCGTATGCAGATAAGATCCATACGCAACGTACCATTGAATATATGACTGATGATCAACGGTTTGCTTCCCGTAGGCCGGATGTCATGACCTATGAAACTGACACGCTCACTGAAGATATTACCCTGTCCGGTCCGCTCCTGGCTGACCTTTTTGTATCGACTACAGGTACAGATGCCGACTTCGTGGTTAAACTGATCGATGTTTTCCCGCAGGATATGGAGGCTCCAACTGACGAAGAAATTGACATCCCCTTAGGCGGTTACCAAATGCTGGTTCGGGCGGAAGTTTTCAGAGGACGTTACCGGAACAGTTTCGAAAATCCCGAACCTTTTAAGCCTGGCAAAGTGACCGAGGTAAAATATGAATTACCTGATGTTGCCCATACCTTCAAAAAAGGTCACCGCATCATGATCCAGGTGCAAAGCTCCTGGTTCCCGCTGGTTGACCGCAATCCGCAGAAGTTCGTGGATATCTATCATTGCAGTGAAGAAGATTTTCAGAAAGCTACACACCGCATTTACCACGATAGGCAGCATGCATCTTTTCTAATGGCTAAGGTCCTGAAAATAGAATAAATAAAAAATAAGATCCTAAATCCAATAATAATAAGTTCTTCAGTTTTTGATGGTGCCAGAATAATTGCCACTCAAAAAAACCTCTATGCTAAAGACGAGAATTGAATCTGCCTATAATATCCTTGATGCCACTAGGATCTTGGCTTCCGAAAGTCAGATGAATTTAATACTGTAACAAATTGCTTTCCATAATCAATGCACTTGTCTAAAAAATTGCTATCAGGCTCCCAAATGGCGCTCAGTCGCTCAGATACTATCTCAAAACCAGACTCTTTCAATAAATCCTCGATGATTTTTGTAGATGTATCATGCCATCCATAACAGCCAAAGGCTGCAGCTTTCTTACCTTGAAACTTCAATCCCTTTACCATTTCAAGCAAACCTGCAATGGAATACATGATGCCATTGTTGACCGTCGGGCAGCCGATAAGAATAGCTTTTGATTTGAATATTTCAGTAATAATATCATTCTTGTCATTTTTTGCTGCATTATAAAGTTTAACCCTCATATTCTTTTCAGCTAAGGTTAAACCATTAACAATACTTTCGGCAATAGCTCGTGTGCCATTATACATGGTGTCGTAAATAACAGTTATCTGATTCTGTTGGTAATTGTCAGCCCACTCAGCATATTTCCTGACAATCTGCAATGGTTCATCACGCCAGATGATCCCATGGCTGGGACATATAATATCGACTGGCAAATTCAAATTTTCAATTTCTTCAATTTTTTTAGTTACCAATTTGCCGAAGGGCGTCAATATATTAGCATAATACTTAATCGCTTCAGAATAAAGTTCATGCTGATCGACCAAATCATTAAAGATTGGTTCTGAACAATAATGTTGGCCGAAAGCATCATTGCTGAAAAGAATATTATCTCCACTCAGATAGCAAAACATACTGTCTGGCCAATGCAGCATGGGCGCCTGGATAAAAATCAGCTCCTTGCCATTTCCCAGAGAAAGTTTATCGCCGGTTTTTACGGGAACAAAATTCCAATTTTTATGATAATGCCCTTGCAAAGATTTAATACAACTCTTTGTGCAATATATCGGTGTTTGAGGAATTAGTTCCATCAGATCTGGTAAGGCCCCACTGTGGTCTGGTTCTGCATGATTACAGACAATATAATCAATTTTGGAGAGTTCAATTTCCTCTGACAGGTTTTCAATATACTCTTTGGAAAAAGGCTTAAAAACTGTGTCTATTAAAACATTCCTTTCCTCGAATATTAGATATGAATTGTAAGTCGATCCTTTATTGGTCGAATATTCATATCCATGAAATTGCCTCAGTTCCCAGTCTGATTTGCCGATCCAATAAACATTATTTGCGACCGTTTTTTTCATGATATTCACTTTTAATACGATTATTCATTTGCATGATGTAATGACCCATTTTCCAGGATACCATCTATTGCCTCTTTCTTCTTTTCTTCATATATAATGACTTCGACGGGGCAACCATCAGCTGCCTCTTTTATTTGATGAGAGAATTCAGCACAATTTACTCCTTGATTGACGGTAGCCTCATCATTTACGGTGAAAACTTCAGGACATATGCTTTCACACAACCCGCATGCAGTGCATCCATCTTCAATCCAAACTTTCTCAATTTCCATAGTATCATTTTTTCTATTCCAATACAAAGGTATATCGGTTTAAATGGGAATGAAGTATCATATGTTACAAATTCTAATTTACAAGCATTAATTTAATTCTCCATGAACCAGAAAAATTCGCTAATCTGAATCAGTTATAATATATTCCTGATCGGTTGGTTTCTCGATAAAAACAAATGATCAATTGCGATTACAAGCCATTTTCCGGATTCATTCATTTTACACTCCCAATCATCTGGGTATATCTCTTTCAGAGCATGTTCAAATGAATGTCGGTTGTTGTAAAGTTCAGTATAAAGAAACCATGTTTGCTTTTCAAATCTTTCCTGTTTTGTATAAAAATCAAACGTTGCGGATAGAATTAAATCAAGTACTGATTTGACGACTATTACGTAAAGCTTTTCTTTTGAACGAAAATAGTAATGGATAGCTGCCTTATTCACTCCAGCCCTGGAGGCAATCTGAGAGAGTGTTGTACCGTGATATCCGAATAAAAGGAAAACATTATACGCAGCGTTAAATATTTTATCTTCGGTATTTAGCCCATTATTTGCCATCTGTTTTAACAATGTTTTTGTATATTTTTCTTTTCATCTGAATAAGTTAAATTTCATGGTTATGTTTCCTACTTCCTGTACATATTGTCCTTTGAATTCAGCCGTGCGTAATTTTTGGCTTATGGAAATACTGAATCCTGGCATTTCGAAATTAAGACCAACATCATACAATACGGATAGCCTTTCAATCTGATCCTTATCTAATGTATAAGCACTTGTTTGAGCGCTCATCTGTGATATCAATCCTCCTTCCAATAAAGCATTGCTTAAAACAACCCTGGCAACAGGCTTCATAAATACATAGATTTGAAACTTATTTTTAGAAGTGCTTTGTGAATTGGAAACTCCCTCAAAGTAATTATTAAATTTTCCTATCCTTAGCATAAATCCTATTCCAGCCGCATTATACAACGTACCACTAAATGTTTCCACGACACCAACCAGCAATATTCTATTTGAAGGGTTTAGCAATTGCTTTTCTATGCTGATGTTATAATTTAGTATTAAGTCGCTTGCAACCTGGTTGTTCCAGCCCTCTGGTTTTGTATAGCCAATAAGCGTATGTATCCATGTTTGACTCTCTTCGGCTAAACTCCATGGTCCTATCACACCCAAAAATAGTTCTGTGTTAACTTTTATATTAGCCATGGTGTTAATGGACTGAAGAGAATGTATAGCATACAAGGCACCGGCATATGGACGGTCATCTAATTGAATTTCTTTTATATCAATATGGCTGGGGGTGAACATAAATTGCGCAAGGCCCCAGCCGTAAACGTTATTGTTATCATTAGAAATATTAAGAAGAAGTGAGGAGGGAAATTTTGCTTTTCGCTTTTTAGTATAAAAATAGTCAATTCTTACACCATTGGTATAATACCTATCCGTACCTGCCCCGCGAAAATTGAGAAAGTCATTATCAAGAAAAATACGTAATGAACGCGGCTGATTTAATGGCTGACTAATGACACTGTTGCCGCTGATTAGCCCAATCTGAGGTATTGAGTCTCTTTCCTGTCCTAAGCCTGAAAGGACAAGAAATATAGAAATCAATATCATTATTGAGAATCGCTTCATCTCTTACAGGTATATAATACTAACCTTTATCTTTTTGTCGCTCAGCACACTAAAAGAGGCTTTTGAAAATGTAGGCTTGTTTGAAATACCAATGGATTGAAAATTGGAAAAACCGATACCCTCCTTGGGAAAGATGATTCCTTTTTTAATTTTCCCGTCATTGTTTTCATCATGCAAAATATTCACCGCATATTTTCCTTCCGGCAGATTTTCAAATGTTACAGATGATGCCCCGTTTACTATTTCTCCGGTAAGTTTTTTAAAATACTTTTTGTAATGTTCATCGGGGAATGCATCCTCTCTGTTGTATAAGGCGAATTGTACAGTACCTTTTGAATTTCGCAATTCGCTCACTTGAACTGTTAATGAGCAGGTTTCCTGCTTTTGACTGATAAATGATGATACCATCAGCGATACCGAGGCTACCATTATAATTTTAAATACTTTGTTCATTCTTGACTTTATTTTTTAATTCGTAATTCGTAATTTTTAATTGATTTCCCTTTCTATTTGCAACTTTCTCTTTAATACGATCTACCACATAGTAAACCATCGGCACTAAATAAACAGTCAAAATCATAGACGACAGCAAACCTCCGATAATTACCCATGCCAAACCATTTTTCCACTCACTGGCTGTGCCTTGTGCCAAAGCAATGGGCAACATTCCGATTGCCATTGCCAGAGTTGTCATTAAAATAGGACGCATACGCTCCTTACCGGCAATAATCAATGCCTCTTTATAATGTTTACCCTGTGCTTTCAACTGGTTGGTAAAATCTACAATCAGGATGGCATTTTTTGTTACCAGGCCCATGAGCATGATTAATCCTAACTGTGCAAACAAGGTCAGATCGTTTAACGATAAGTTTAAGGCCAGAAAAGCCCCTATGCCAGCCATCGGAATGGCAAATAAGGCCACAAATGGATAGATATAACTATCATAGAGAGCAATCATAATCAGATAAATGAGTATAAATGAAATAAGCAATACCGAACCCAATGCCCCGAAACTTTCATTTTGTGTTTTAATATCGGCCCCCCAGGTTAATTTCACCCCTTCTGGTAATGGCTGCGTTTTCAGATAGCCAATTGCTTCATCCGCAAGTGTACCCGATGGCCTGCCAAACGATTCGGAAGTAATGGTTACAGACGGTTGCCTGTCCAATCTTTCCAGCAACGAAGGCGAATTATCCTGCCTGACTTCCGCGAATTGAGACACTTCAATGGGGATATTCATTGGGTTTATGATGGAAATACGCTGCACGTCTTCATAATCTTTCCGGTCAAAATCATCCAGCCATATCCTAACCGGATATTCTGTTCCATTTTCGGTTAACGAGCCATCATCGTTTCCGGTGAATGCCGTTCTTAAATTTAAACCAACATAAGCAGTTGTTAATCCCAACCGCTGCATCTTATCTTTGTCAGGAATTACTTTGTATTCAGGGCTTCCTTCTTCTACTGATAAACGAACATTATCGGCACCCGGTATTTTCTCAATAGCCGCTTTCAATTCATTCCCGGTTTTCATTACCAAATTAAGATCGCTGCCGCTCAAGGTTATTTTTATTGGCGCCTGTTTGGGCAATAAGCCCAGAACTGCCATTGAAAAGTTAACTCCTGAAAACTGCTTTTTCAGTTCTTCGCGAAGCGATTTCATAAACGCCTCTGTTTTGATATTCCTTTCCTTTTCCGGCTTTAACTGAATGGTAAATTCAGTTAAATTGGCTGAGCCAACCCCAAGGCTGCCGATACCTGTACTTGGCCCGGCAATGTTGCTGAAAAGTGTGGCTACTTCAGGTTGCTGAAGGATAAAGTTTTCTACCCGTTGAGTTCTGATATTGTTCTCCTGAACGGTGGTTGTTTTGTCATATTCCAGATTCAAACGAAATTTCCCCTGATCCCCGGTTGACATCATTTCTTTTCCGATTATGCCTTGTTTCATCATTACACCAGTCATAACCAAAAGGAAAATTACTATTGCTGTGAAGATGAGTTTATGGCTTAGTACCCATTCCAACTGACGGCCATACCAATCGATAAAGGTTGTTAATTGTTTTTCAAACCAAAGCAGAAAACGGTTCACGAAGTTGGTAGGTTGTAAATCTTCCTTTTTGCCTATTCGTGAA
>CAYJNJ010000123.1:0-10430 GCA_964371595.1 uncultured Bacteroidales bacterium
GGGCAATACTGCGCATAATATATTCCAGGCTGGGCGCATGTGCCATGGTCTCCGCTGAAGCCACGACAGGGACTATCCGGATCCCTATTTCAGCCGCTTTTGCAGTGTAATTATATATTTTTGCTTTAATGCTATCCAATAACAGGGGCTGCTCATCAAGGATAAAAAACAGTATCCTGGACCGTGCGCTATCCGACCATCCAAGGCTATCGACAGCTGATGCCAGAGCCTCCTCAACCGCTTCAGCCCCTCCTTCACCCGCAGACTGTTGTCCGATAAATTCGGTGGTCTTTTCAATTTTCGGAGTTAAAGGAGTGGTTTTGGTCGTGTATGAATTGCCAATACATCGATAGAAAACGCTACCCAGGCTGATTTCCAGCTCAGGGAAGCTTTGCTTTATCTTATCCATGATATCGATAAGGTCGGATTGCAAAAACATGATTTCATCGTCCATCGATCCGGTGGCATCTACAACGAAGGCAATTTCCACATTAGCCGGCAGGTCGCAGCTTACAGGCAGGCTAAGCGCGTTGATCCCCTGGGAATAAGGATGCGGATTTTTGCAGAGATATTCAAGTTCATTGTAAATGACTGATATTTCAAGTTTTTCGGTATAGGACTTATGGAAAAAGTTGTTCCATAGCTCTGCTTTCCCGGTATTGTCTGTCCTTGTTTGCCATACTGATTCCCCTGATACAGATCTCAGGTTCACTCTGGCATCGATGACGGGATTTCCTTTTTCTGTTGTCACTTGCACGAGGTACCGTTCCTCGGCTACCATGCCCCACATCTTTTGAAAAGCCTTAAGATCTTTATCCCGGATATCTGACCAGAGCTGCCATTTGCTGAAATCATTCAGCTCAGAAGCGGTAAGCAGACCAACATCTTCGTAGCCATTGTAATTTGATGATGCAGTTGAAACATTAAAAATTTCATCACTAGAGACCCTAACAGATGCCCCGGTAGTGGTTTGATCTTTTCTGATCAAAGGGGCACTGTATGCGACTACCTCATACTCCACCAGTTGCATAACGGAAGCTTTCAACCGGATATCAATGATGGCTGTCTGATTAGACGTGATCGATACACTGTCATCAGTATAAGGCTTATAACCGACAAATGTCACTTTAAGGGAGTAAATTCCCGGATCAATTTTATCGAACTGGTATAATCCTTTGGTGTCGGAGTATGTACCTTGTAAAGCTTTAGTGCCTTTTTCAAGGTTAATTGTCGCAAACGAAATGGCCTCTCCTGTTTCTATATCCGTCACTTTCCCGGAAATGGATCCCGACTGGGACATCAGTGCTATAGTAAAGAGGAAGAATGTGATAAGGGTAAGAATAATGGTTTTCATCATTATAGGATTAAATGAGAAATTAATAATCAACTCAATTTCTTCAATAATTGTGCCTGAATGATCACAAACCTCTTAAATTCATATTCGAAAAAACTCCCTTTTTTACACTTTACACTCATTATGAAATCCTTATCATCAATCCTCCTCCTCCTGGCAATCGCTTCGGCTTGCCATTTGGATGTAAAAACCCGGATCAACGGCTCAATGGATCCCGAAGGCAATAAGATCGAGCTCTGGGAGCCGGTCGACAGCGTGTTTACGGCCATGGGAGCAGCGACTACGAAATAAGGGATTACGTCAGATCCCTTTCCTCCACCCCATTTCCTTCTTTTTTTCAACATTTCTTGTAAATCAGGTCCAAACATCCTAAATTTATTGCTCCTTTTGATGACCAAACCATGGGATTATAACTTACGTAAAGTACCAGACCGATGAATAAGGAAGAACATCCGGAATTTAATCAAAATGGCCCGGACCAGGAAGCCATTGAGAAACTGAAACTTCAGCAGGATTTCGTCTATGCCTTATCAGGCGGACTGCTGGTGGCCCTGCTAAGCGCAATTATCTGGGCCGTTTTTACGGTTTCAACCAATGTACAGATCGGCTTTATGGCCATTGGCGTTGGATTTCTGGTAGGATATGCCGTCAGGTTCTTCGGGATGGGAATAGAGCGGAAATTCGGCTACCTCGGTGCGGCGCTGTCTTTGCTGGGATGCCTGGCCGGCAACCTGTTCAGCCAGGTGGGTTTCATAGCCCGGGAACAGTCACTGGGCTACTTTGAGACCTTAACCTATCTAAATCCCGGCCTGATCGTCGAGATCATGACCGCGAGCTTCCATCCCATGGATATCCTGTTTTACGGACTGGCAATAGTGGAAGGATACAAATTCTCATTCCGCAATATTTCTTCAGCTGATCTGAAGAACCTGCAGCCGACTGAAAGTGCAGGACATACCTCTGTCTTCAAAATAAGGCTGCCACTGGTCATTGTATCATCCGCCCTCATCATCTTTTTCATTTTTATGATAAATAAAGGGGTAAGCGGGCTGAAAACCAATTATTATGAATCGGGTGAAAAATTGTCGGAAGGTGAGTTAAAAAACAGCAAAGTACAGGGGAAATGGACCTACTGGTATGAAAATGGGAAGGTGCAAACGATTGCTTACTATAAAAACGGTATCCCCGATGGTACATGGCAGTGGTTCGACGAAAACGGCTCATTGGTAAAATCCGGAAATTATAAATGGGGCCTTGAACACGGTACCTGGATAGAGTATCATGAAAATGGCAATCCTGCTGATTCCGGTGGTTTTTTTGAAAGCCGTATGCATGGAGAATGGAAATTCTGGTTTGAAGACGGAACATTATACCAGACTGGTTTTTACGACTGGGGCCGTGATGACAGCACATGGAATACGTATTATGCAAACGGACAGCTTGAAAGCGTTGGCGAAATGGCGGACAGAGAGCCAACAGGGTCGTGGACCCATTACTATGATGACGGAAAGCCTGCAAGCAACCTGGTTTACCTTCCCGAGGGAATAGTATTCATTAAAAATGCCTGGGATAAAAATGGGAACCAAATGGTAGCAGAGGGAAACGGCATGCTGGAGTACTATTCCGGTACAGGTCATCTCGTTGAAAAAGGTAAAATAGAAAATGGTGTCAGGACAGGGAAATGGGTCAAATATTATGAAAACGGTTTGAAAAATGAAGAAGGAACCTATGAGAATGATCTTTACATGATACATAATTTATGGAATGAAAATGGGATACAACAGGTGAAAGACGGCCAGGGGTGGTGCATTTCCAATTATCCCGGCGATGTGGCCGTCCTTGAAATAGGAGAAATAGTAAATGGTCTGAGGGAAGGCCAGTGGCGGACATACTACGTGTCATCTTCAACCCCGGCGGACGACTATGACGAGCCCCAGGTGATCCATTTAGGGGTTGGTGAGACGATTGAAGCTCCTTTGCAGAATATCCAGTTAGAAACCTATTACATAAAAGGAGAACTGGAGGGCATGTACAATGCTTATTTTGAATCCGGGCAGCTTCAGGTAACGGGGAACCTGGCCAAGGGTAAAAAAGAAGGCGAATGGACCTGGTATTTTGAAAACGGGAATATCTCATCAACCGCTACTTATATAAATGATAAAAAGGACGGCCGCCAGGTAGTCTGGTGTGAAATGGGAGAGAAAATCAAAGAGGAATTTTATAAAAACGGGGCATTTGTTGAAGAGAAAATATTAATCGACGAATAGCCAGGATCACCTCATCTCTTTTATCCAGCGAACCAACAATCGCGTAATTATTTAAAAATCCGGTAAATGCATCCAGCCATATCGTCGGCAACGAACAGCGAGCCATCGGGCCCGACCTGCACATCGGCCGGCCGGCCCCAGGGTGTTTCGCCCTGCAGCCAGCCACCTGCAAAAACTTCGTAAGCCACTGCCCTTCCTGATTTTATCGTGACAAAAGATACGCGGTAACCCGTCTTTTTCAAACGGTTCCATGAACCATGCTCGGCGATAAAGATCCCTCCGTGGTATTTTTCATCAAACATCGTCCCGGTATAAAAGCGCATCCCCAGGGCTGCCACATGCGCCGGCAATTCGAAAACGGGAGAAGTAAAGCCGATATTTTTCGGCCTCTGGGGCCAGAATACCGGGTCCAGCAATTTGCCGTGAACATAAGGAAACCCGTAGTGTTCGCCGGCTACCCTGCTTTTGTTCAGCTCATCCGGCGGGATATCGTCACCCATCTCATCCCTGCCGTTGTCGGTAAACCATAGTTCCCCGCTCGCCGGGTCCCAGTCGAAACCCACGGTATTCCGCACACCTTCGGCAATATACTCCAGCATCTGCCCATCCAGCGTCATCCGCAATATCCTGGCATACCAGGTCTTTCCTGGGATGCAAACATTGCACGGCGCGCCAACTGGGATGTACATCTTACCCTCAGGCCCGATGCGGATGAACTTCCAGCCATGCCAGGTGTCCGTCGGGAAATTCCCGTTGATCACAACCGGTTCGGGCATCGAATCCATCGTTTGTAAAATATTCTCATACTTAAGGATACGTGAAACGGCCGCTACATAAAGATCACCGTTGTAATAATCAAGCCCGGTAGGCATTTCCAGGCTGTCGTCAATGACAATCACCGATTTGTCGGGCCTCACCGCATAAACTTTCCCCTCCCCCATCGAGCCGGCAAAAAGGGTCCCGTCTTCCGCAAAATCCATCTCCCTGGCATTGGGCGTCTTATCAGTGTAAACCTCAATCTTATAACCCTTTGGCAGCATGATCTTCGAAAGATTGGTCGCAGGCTTTGGCTGCACCTGCCCGGCAATATCATGAATAAAAAAGATCAGGAAAAGAAAAATTAAAAGGCTGTTTGTCAGAAAACGCTTCATAATCATAATACCAGGGTAAGACGAGGATTGATGAACAAAGGTAAAGCAAATAATTGTTGAAATTCAATGAACTAAGAGTCATTCTGAAGAGTCTTCTTAGTTTAAATTGCCACAAAAACACCAAAACACAAAATATCACAAAAATCTGATTATTAAGTTAATATCCTTTGTGAAATTTAGTGTTTCCGTGCTTTAGTGGCAATAAAAAGGCTTTTCAGAATGAACTCAACGAATTTTGAAAGGTGTACAGCAAATTGGACGTGAACTGGCTGAAATCCGTTTTTTAATTTAATAGTATTATTTTTACCGACGACTAAAACCTTATTCCTCCAAAATAATGAAATCAATTCCTGCCCTCATTCTCCTCTCCATCGCCTGCCTTTTCCTGGCTACTCCGCTTTCTGCCCAGTTGCAGCCGAAAATAAGGAAAGCCGTTTATTTCGACAAAACGCCTCCACTCAGGGAGATGCAGCTGATAGAGCCGTCGACCCGCGACCGAAGCTGGAAAGATAAAGTGGTTCGGAATGATGAGCCGGAGCGGAAATTCAACAATAATCCCAACTCGCTGCCAGTCGGTGATGACCCGGCCTGGCAGAAAGAGTTCGGCTTTCGCGGAGGAAATGAGATCATCTCGAATTTCGACGGTGTCCCTAACCTTAACGATGTCTACCCTCCCGATACTGACGGGGATGTAGGCCCGGATCATTATTTCCAGATGATCAACCTATCGTTCCAGATCTTCGACAAAGAAGGCAATTCGGTTTACGGTCCTGCCGATAACCGCACACTCTGGGCAGGCTTCATCGGGCCATGGACCGGCACCAACGACGGGGATCCTATTGTCATTTATGATGAACTGGCCGACCGCTGGATCGCTACGCAATTTGCCATTCATACCCAGGACGGTACTTTCTGGGAACTCGTCGCTGTTTCCGAAACCGGCGACCCGACGGGCGCTTATTACCGTTATGCTTTCGAATTCCCGGCTTTCAACGATTATCCTAAACTGGGCGTATGGCCTGATGGCTATTACTTTTCTTTCAATATGTTCGGGTCGGATTATTTCCGTGCCGCCGTTTGTGCACTTGAGCGTGATGCTATGCTGGTGGGGGATCCCGACGCCCGGATGATCCTTTTCGATATGCCCGAAAACAGTGAGCCGGTCAGCCTGCTGCCTGCCGATTTCGACGGCCCGCCGCCACCCGCAGGGACACCGAACTACTTCACCTACATTATTGACGATGCATTCGGCGAAGGAGACCTGATGTGCCTCTGGGGCCTTACTGCCGACTGGGACAACCCGGATAATTCCACTTTCGAACAAATCAACCGTTTCCAAACCGAGCCCTTCAACTCCTGGTTTTGTAACGGCTCTTTACAGACCTGCCTGCCGCAACCCGATGGCGGCCCTTACCTGGAAGTGCTTTCCGACCGCCTCATGTTCCGCCTGCAATACCGCAATTTCGGCACTTACCAGGCCATGGTCACCAATCATACGGTAAATGTCGACGGCAACGGCCATGCCGGGGTCCGCTGGTATGAAATGAGGGACATGAACGATGGAAATGGTTGGTTCATTTACCAGCAGGGCACCTACGCACCGGATGAATATCACCGCTGGATGGGCAGTGTGGCTATGAATGGCAAAGGTTATATCGCACTGGGTTTCAGTATCGTAAATCAGGATAGGTATGCTTCGATCTGTTATACCGGCCGCAGCCCCAATGATCCCCCCGGACAGATGACTTTTTACGAAGAGGAGATCATGGCAGGTACCGGCATCCAAACCGGCTCCGTAGCCCGCTGGGGCGATTACAGCATGATGTCGGTCGACCCGGCAGACGATTCCACTTTCTGGTTTACCACCGAATATATCAAGACATCGGGGACGGTAAGCTGGCGCACACGGATTGCGGGCTTCACCATGCAGGAAGACCACATCGCCCCGACTGCAGTCAGTGACCTTGCCGCAACGGCAAATACCACCAACTCCGTAACCCTCGGCTGGACAGCTACCGGGGACAATGGCAGTGAAGGGACCGCTTTTATTTACGACATACGTTTTTCAACTGAAGCTATTAATGATGAAAATTTTGAAGAAGCACAGCAGGTTGAGAAAACGCCAGATCCTTCTGTAGCCGGGACAGTGGAGTCGTTTATCGTTAAAGGCCTGGATTTCGATACAAGGTATTATTTTGCCATGAAAGTCCGTGACCGGCAGTTCAATTACTCGACGCTTTCTAACCTTGTGGAGGCAACCACACCCGGTGCGCCTTCCATATCAGTGCCGGAAAACCCGGTGGTGCAGAAAATATTCCCCGGATCCCAGGGCAGCAGGGTTTATACCCTTGAAAACACCGGGGCCAGTGACCTTTATTACAGGATCAACAAGGATACAATGGGGACACCGCGGAATACCCTGAACCGCCAGGCCGGAGATATCCTCCAGGTTTACACAGGTTCCGCCAATGCGGTTTCAGGCATGGTTTGGGCTGATGGCATCTTATTCATGCTTGATATGGAGAAGGATTACCTGCTAAGGTATGATACGGCCCTGCAAATGATGACCGACACCGCAGTTATCCATGACAGTCCTTTCAGTATGACCTATGACGGAGAATACTTATGGATCGGCGATAAATCGGGCCATGTGTCGGCCTACACCCTTGATGGAATTGCGGCGGGCCTGACCTTTGACTGTCCGCATAAAGGCTTTGCTTCGCTGGGTTGGAACGGGACATATTTCGTTACCAACAACATTATGGAAGCCAATCCCGTGGTGTATTTCCTGGATGAAACCGGGGCTGTGCAGGGTTCTTTCAAAGCCCTTCTGAACAACATGAAGATCTGGCAATTGGTTTATGTAGATGAGCATTTCAGCGGCGAGTACTGGTTCACGAACAACAGCGGCAAGATCGGGCAGGTAAAGGTTGATGAAGAAGGCGATGGGAACATTGTGCAGTTGTTTGCCGCCCCGGCAGGCGCTTCCTATGCCCTGGCGCACGACCATTCCGATCTCTGGTATGGCAGGACTGGCGGCACTTTATACCGTATTGGGGATGGGATTGACGAGGTGAACTGGGTCAGTGCCGATCCGAAAACCGGGCTTATCCCTGCCGCCAGCACCTTAGATCTTTCGCTGAGCTTCGATGCCGGCAGTTTCGAAACCGGGAGCCAATTTGCAGAGATGATCGTTCTCAGCAACGATCCTTTGGTGCAGGAGATCCGCGTCCCTGTAGAACTGCAGGTCACCGACATATCGCTGGGGCAGGATACCAGCTTCTGCGGGCATCTGTCGGTAACGCTCGATGCCGGCGATGGCTTTGCCGGCTATTTATGGTCGGATGGCTCTACAGGGCAGACCAACCCACTTGACTCAGCAGGATATGGCACCGGCGAAGAGATGATCTGGGTGGATGTCACAGATATTGGCGGAACGGTAAAACGGGATTCTGTCCTGGTTAATTTTATGGATTGCGCCAGCATATTCGAATTCTCTTCCGGCCTGAAAATATCAGTTTTCCCTAATCCCAACTCAGGGCAATTCACGATATCGGCTGAAGGAATCAGGGAAAAAGTCAAGGTAACCTTATCCGATATGACTGGCAAGGTTCTACTGAAAAAGGAAATGACTTCACCTTCAAAGGAAAATATCGACATCAGTAAATCCCCGAAAGGGCAATACATTTTACGTATTAATTCAGGAAGGGAAATGAAGATCGAAAAAGTTTTGTTCCGATAGGCTAAATGCAACCTTTTCGTGGACCTTCGTGCCTTCTTCGTGTATTTTCGTGTAACAACAAACTGCAGAATTTCACGAAGTTCCAGGAAGAAGACACTAAGATCCACGAAGAAGTAAGTTTGTCCTCAACCTTTATCTCGAATATCGAATATCGAATATCTCTGTTTCGTTATTTCTATCTATCTTTAGTAGATATTTTACCAGGCCATGTTTCCATTTAGAAAAATCTTGCTCTTGCTGCTATCCTGCATTCCGGCGATGGCATTTTCCCAGTCCGGCTACTATCCTCCTCCCTCATCTGTTGCTTTCCATAACGACACCCTGACCATCTTTCCTCCGGATTCACTGCCTGTCGATCCGGTGGTTTTGCTCGGGTATAATATTTATGTCGATAGTATTTTCTTTGATAATATCACCGCTATCAATCCTGAAGATCCGGTTTATTTCATCTTTGAAATCCCGGAACTGCTGCCGGGCAATCATGTATTTTGTACAAAGGCATGTTATAATGAATGGATTTCCGATACTGCCTGTGATACAGGACTGGTGATCTATGGCAATGAACTGCCTTTCCTGGAGGATTGGTCATCGGGAAGTTTTGAAACACTGCAATGGATGACAGATTCCGATCACTGGGTAATAAATTCCTACGAGGGTAATCCATCTCCTTCGGTATCATTTCAAGGTGAACCCGGATTGACCCAATATGAAGCAGTATTGGAAAGCTACCCTCTCAATGCTACCGGTATGATTGTTGGAAAAATATGGCTGGATTTTGATCTAAGTTTAGTAGTTATTCAATCGACTAATTATGAAAAACTATGCTTACAAATCTGGAATAGTTCTAACCAAGATTGGACAACTGTAGCAGAATACCTGAATGAAAACGGAAGTTTTTATTGGGTCCAGGAGCATATCAGCATCAATTACTATTGCAAGAACCAAGTATTTAAAATAAGGTTCCAGACCAATGGTGAAAATTCTGCAGATATTTCATCCTGGTCCATTGATAATATTCATATTTACAGGAATTGTGATCCGCCATATGATCTTGAAATAGAAGAAAATTGGGAATATAACAAACTGACATGGATTGGAAATAACTGGTTTAATCCTTTTGAATGGATGCATTGGGATGATGGGGTGAATTCTGGTAACTCAATAGGGACAAATGATTCTGCGGAATTTGATGTGGCTTCAAAGTGGTCTGCAATCCAATTACCAATTTATAATGGTTATCTTTTAGATGAAATTGCCTTTTTCCCCTCAGAAAACGAGGCTAATTATAACCTGAGGGTCTGGACCGGTTCAGGTCCTGATACTTTAGTTATTGATCAACCCGTTATCAGCCCAGTTATTAATGAATGGAACTATGTAACTGTTGATAATCCTGTTGAGATCGATTCAACCAAAGATCTCTGGATCGGTTATCATATTTCGACTCCTACCGGTTACCCTGCTGGGGTGGATGATGGCCCGGCAATTGATGGGTATGGAAATATGATGTATTACGATGGCAACTGGAGTACCCTTTTAGAGATTAATCCGGAGCTAGATTATAACTGGAATATAGCTGGGCATATCAATGGCTATAACTACGGTGCTGATGAGACCTTTTATATTTACCGAGATAAAAACCAGGAAGGATTTGAATTCTTAGATGTGACAAATCACTTGGAATATATCGATAGTAATATCGTTCTCAGTAATTATTATTGCTATAAAGTATCAGAAATATGGGTAGAAAGTGCCGACACCTGCGAATCAACTCCAACCAATACCGCCTGCGAAATTATCATGCTCGGTACCGGCCTGCAGGAAGAATCACAAAACATCCGCGTTTATCCCAATCCTGTAAACGACCAGCTGAATATTGAAGCCGAAGAAATGATCAGGGAAGTCAGATTATATAATCC
>CAYJNJ010000124.1:0-10063 GCA_964371595.1 uncultured Bacteroidales bacterium
GGGGAGCTGTATTCCGTTGCCTCACTTGCGAATATAACAGGCTATAACTGGACGCTGCCCGAAGGGGCGGAGATAATCAACGGGGAAAACACCAACTCCATCACGGTTGATTTTGCAAATGGTGCTGTCTCAGGCATAATTTCAGTGTTTGCTTTCAATCCCTGCGGCACCGGGCCAACGGCTGAGCTTCCTGTTGCGGTGAGTTCGCTGCCGCTGGCTGATGCCGGTAACGACACGACAATTAACTGCGGCACCAGCACCACGCTGCACGCTGCATCCGGTGGTCCCGGAAGCTACAGCTATCACTGGGAACCGGCAGGGCTGCTCGTTGATCCGGATGTGCAAAATCCGCAGACGCAGATCCTGACGATGACCTCTGTTTTTACTCTTACGGTCACCAACCTGGCCGGTTCATGCCAGGCAGGCGATGAAATAGCCGTGACGATAACCGGCGGGCCCCTCAGTGTAAATCCCGCTGCCGTTCCGGACGGAATTTGTGCTGGCAGTTTTGCCCAGCTCTATTCCAATGCCGGCGGCGGATCGGGAAACTATTCCTACCTGTGGACCTGCACCCCTCCTGATGACCCTCCCTGGACCTCTACACAGGCCAATCCGCTGGTATCACCCGACTCAACCAAACTATATCAACTCGAGGTTTATGACGGATTTACAGAAACCAACGGATCGGCAGGCCTGCTTGTCTCCCCATTGCCTACGGCCACGATTTCCGGTGGTGATACACTTTGCGGACCGGGAAATATTACCACCCTTCCCGTTGAACTCACCGGCACCCCGCCCTGGTCGTTCATATATTCCAACGGCATCACTTCAGTTTTTGTCAATGATCAGTACACAACTCCATACTACATTATCACCGGCGACCCGGGAACTTATTTCATCCTGGAACTGGAAGATTCGAATTGCTCCGGGCCGTCCTTTGGCACCGCTGATGTCATGGTAACCCCGGTCCCGGAAACACCCGAAATCACGGTGATCGAGGATAACCTGGCTTCAGGCGTTTGTTGCGGAAACCAATGGTATCTTAATGGGGAAGCGATACCCGGTGCGACGGGTCAGATCCTGCATGTAACTGAAAACGGCTTGTATTTCGATATTGTAACCCTTAACGGATGCAGTTCCGATACTTCGGAAATCGTCGACATGGTAGTCGGTATCAGTGAATTAAAAGACCCTGTAGTATTCCTGTTCCCAAATCCAGCAAAAGAGAAATTCAATATAGCCTTCCGCGGCCCTGAAGGGGTAGTTGCAGATGTGATCATCGCTTCGATGGCCGGCAGGGTAGAAAAAACGTTAATGTTCAAATCAACGGGCACAAATTGCAGTATCCCGGTTGAATTAATTGGCTTATCGCCTGGTTTATACAGTGTGACTGTTATTTCAGAAGGGGCAGTTTCAGTAGGAAAACTGATCGTCCTGTAAACCGGGGAATGTGAAGAATTATATAGTTGCAAAATGACCAAATCAATGAAAAAGATTTACCTGATACTTGCCGGTTGCCTGCTTATCTGCAAAGTAGTCTTTCCGCTGCCGGGCCCGGTGACTACCCTGGGTTCTGTGACTGTCTGTCCGGGTGACCTGGCCTCGGTTGCCGTTACTGTGGAGGAATTCAATGATGTGGGCGGCATTTCATTAACAGTGAATTATGAGGGGTCGATGCTGCAGTTTGAAAACGTCGTCCTCAATCCCGCCATCGCCGGCAGTATTACCAATGGAAGCACGCCAGGGGTTTTCCTGCTTAGCTATACCTGTAATCCCGGGATCAGCCTGCCGGATAACGATACCCTTTTCTCACTGATTTTCAGTTATACCGGCGCACCTGAAGGGGGTACATCCATCATTTCCTGGCCGGAATCCCCTGTCGAAGCCAATGAGTATTCCACAGCCGACGGCATTGCCTATGACAAGGTACCTTTTGAAGATTTTTTCTTCAACGGGAGTGTCACGGCGGATCCTGATGGCTGCGGGCCGGTAACGATTGCCCCGGAGATCTCAATTACCTGCGTGGGCTCCCCTATCGCTATTCCTGTAACTATCAGGGACTTTGACAATATTGGCGGTATTTCACTGGTAATCAATTATGATGAAATGATCTTAACTTATCTTGATATCATCCTGAACCCCGTCATTACCGGAAGCCTCGTCAATGGGGCTACCCCGGGGGTGGTTCTGCTGAGTTTCACCAGCGATACCGCCGTCAGCCTGCCGGATGATGACATTTTGTTTACCTTGCTTTTCAACTATTGCGGGCCATCTTCCGGGGGGGCCTCCTTCCTTTCATGGGCTGAAACACCCGTGGAAGCCAATGAATATTCTACTCCTGAAGGGATTGCATATCCTAAAGTCCCTTTTGATTTTTATTTCATTGATGGAAATATATCGATAGTCCCGGTTGGTTATCCCTCCTTAAACTGTCCCGATACTCTATATGCGGTGTGTGATTTACCTCTTCCTTATGAGGATTTTACAGCGTTTATCAACGCCGGTGGTTCTGCAACGGACGAATGCGGTATCGACGATACCACTTTTACATGGACAGGAGATGTTTCGGATGGATCTGCCAATCCTGAAACCATAACCCGGACCTACAGCATACGTAATCATTTCGGCCAGGAAGCCATTTGTGAACAAACCATCATTATTGATATCTTAAAAGTGGAAACCTGGGTTTACCTGGAAGGGGCTGCTATTGTGCCACGGGGTCCTACCCGCTATCATCTTCCAATGAAAACCCTGCTGAACGAATTGCACCTTTTACCCGGTCAGTGCTACGGACATATTATGTATGGCATTAATTACTCCCCGCCGGGTCAGCCCTATAATGCTCCGCCATGGAATTATGACGGGAATGAAGGCGATGCATACGATTCGGGTGGTGATCCTGAATACGGGGCGGCTTCATATCCGGAACCAGTAGTTGACTGGGTACTGGTTTCCCTGAGAAATGAACCGGATGGGCAGCCACTTTGCCAGAAAGCTGCCCTGTTAAATAATGATGGCTCGGTAAGCTTTACGGATGGCGGGTTTCAATGCTGTGAACTTGATGGCTATAACTCCTTTTATCTTGTTATCGAACATCGGAATCACCTGATCATTATGTCCGACACCGCGATAAAAACCGTCAACGGGACCCTGGCTTATGATTTCAGGTTCAGGCAAAGCTATCTTGGCGATCAAAGCCGGAACGATGGCGGAAATGGCCAGAAAGAGATCAACAGCGGCGTGTATGCCATGTATTCAGGGAATAGTGACCAATGCAATGAAATTTACTCCGATACTGACCTCAATTTTGACGATAATGTTGCCTGGGGTGGACAAAATTGTCAAACAGGTCGCTATCGGGCAGGTGACTTTAATATGAATGGCGATTGTAATTTTAATGACCGAATAATCTGGGAATTAAATAATGGCATATACACATTTGTTCCCCGGTAAATATACATGCCCGTTTTCGGGCAGTGTGGCAAGTGAAATAAACAGAGCAGTAGTTCTACCATCCACATCCCTATTGCTCGCCTTCCCCTGCAGGCTCTTTTTTTATGAATTTAAAGTTATGGCCAAGGGGGAAGGTTTTTTATTCTGATCATTGGAAATGCCCGTAAAGTGCGGATTTTGCCCGCATCCGGGCAGTTAATTTTTGAATAGAATTATGCTGATTTTATAACCGTTTGTATCTATGATGTTTACATTTATTGGCATGGTTGTTGAACCTTTTTTACCAAACATTATACAGCCGTGAACAAATCATTTCTATTTATCGGGTATGAATCTTTTCTGAAAGATGAAATCAAAGAATTCATCACAAATTATAAGGGTGAAGTCTATTTTGCCAATTCCACCGAACAATCCATCCACCTGCTGGAAAAATTCAGCATTGATATTGTAGTATTATCCCTGCACAGGGTAGGTGATGCAGCTATCCTGAAATACATCAACCAGTATTTCCCGAAAGTAAAAGTCCTGATAAAAGCTACAGATGAATTCGACTCCATTATTAAAATTTTAAATAAGGGTACCTACTCATATTTAAGCAGTCCCTTCAAACTTAAAGAATTGAGTTCCTACTGCTGATAACAGGCTCAATTTTAATCGATTTGGTTTTATCATCCTGGACTTGTTGATAATAAAATTCATCCCCGCAACTAATTTTGGTTCCCGATTTTCCTGTAATTACACCCTTCTCAATCGCAGTGCGTTACCTATTACCGATACTGAACTAAAACTCATCGCTGCTGCAGCGATCATCGGGCTAAGCAATATCCCGAAGAAAGGGAATAATACACCTGCAGCCACAGGAACTCCTATTGCATTATACACAAAGGCGAAAAACAAATTTTGTTTAATATTCCGCATCACTTTAATACTCAGGTGACGGGCACGGACAATCCCATTCAAATCGCCTTTTACCAGCGTTATTTCGGCGCTCTTCATTGCTATATCAGTTCCTGTACCCATTGCAATACCAACATTAGCTTGTTTAAGTGCTGGTGCATCATTGATACCATCACCTGCCATAGCTACTATATTTCCCTCGCTTTGGAGCTCTTTGATCTTATTATATTTATCCTCAGGCAAACATTCCGATTGAAAGCCATCCAATCCCAGCTCACCGGCTACTGCTTTAGCTGTAAATTGATTATCACCGGTAAGCATGTGTACTTTGATTCCCATCTTTTGAAGATCTTTGATAGCGGACCCTGCGGTTTCTTTAATCTTATCTGTTACACTTACAATACCTTCAATGTTATTTTCAACGATTAAATACATCACCGTCTGACCTTCTGACTGCCACTGCATAACAATCTTTTTCTTTTCCTCATCAAGGGTTGCATTAAAATCCTCAAGCAAACGCTGATTTCCCAGTCCAATTTTTTTATTCTTAAAACTAGCCCTGACTCCTTTGCCGGTTACCGATTCAAAATTATCCATATTGCTCTGTTTGATATTTTTATCCCTGGCTCCTTTCACAATAGCATCGGCCAGCGGGTGCTCGCTATTGGCGTCAATGGAGGCAGCAAGCATTAAAATTTCATTATCCGGCAAACTCCCAAAAGACATATAACTCTTCAGGCTGGGTTTACCTTCGGTGAGAGTGCCTGTTTTATCGATAATGAGGATGTTTACTTTATTCATTTCTTCGATGGCGCTGGCATCTTTCACCAGCACGCCAGACTGGGCGCCACGGCCAGTACCGACCATTATTGACATAGGGGTCGCAAGTCCAAGGGCACAGGGACACGCGATGATCAGTACAGACACGGCATTGACAAATGCATAAACATAGGCAGGCTCCGGACCCCATATTGCCCAGATAGCAAAGGTAATGATAGCGATACCGATCACAATTTGTACAAAATACTTTGCAACAATATCGGCAAGTTTTTGAATAGGGGCCCTGGAGCGACTTGCCTCGTTTACCATTTCGATGATCTGTGCAAGCAGGGTATCAGAGCCAACTTTTTGGGCTTTCATTTCGAAGGACGTTTTACCATTAATGGTCCCCCCGGTTACTTTATCGTCTATTGATTTTTCGGCCGGAATAGGTTCCCCGGTAATCATGCTTTCATCAATTACAGCATTACCCCCGGATATGATCCCGTCAACGGGTATTTTTTCGCCTGGCTTGACCCGAAGGAGATCACCCACCTGCACCTTCTCCAGGGGTATTTCTTCTTCCTTTCCGTTCCGGATTATTCTGGCTACCGGAGGCACAAGATTAAGTAAAGCTTTTATAGCTGAGCTCGTTTTGCTATGGGCTCCTAATTCAAGTACCTGTCCGAGAAGCACCAGAGTAAGAATAATAGCAGTGGCTTCAAAATAGAGGTGCACATTGCCGCTTTCATCTTTAAATTGGGATGGGAAGACATCCGGCAAAACCAGGGCAAAAATGCTGAACAGGTATGCTGCGCCTACGCCGATCGAAATAAGGGTCCACATATTGGGTGACCACCTCCGGATAGAGCTCCAGCCTCGCCTGAAAAATTCCCAACTACTATAGAATAAAACAGGTGTGGCTAAACCAAACTCAATCCACCCCCACACTTTTTTAGATGCGATATTTTCAAGATGCAGAAAGGAAAGATAATCCGACATGGCAATAATAAAAACCGGGATGCTTAATATCAATGCGATCCAAAATTTTTTTGCCATCTTTCGATAAGCTTCTTCTTCCTCATCTGAATCCTTTCCTTTTTCAGGAACAAGAGACATTCCACATATTGGACACGATCCCGGCGCATCTCTCTTAATCTCAGGATGCATGGGACAGGTATAAATAACACCGCCTTTGGGCTGTGATTCATTGTGCTTGTGATCAGATTTATTTTCCATGACATGTAATATTTTGATAATCTATAAATTAGTGCATATGTGATTCTTTCACTCCTCCTTCAGGATTCATCATGCTGGGTTTCCCTTCGAGCTGTGCGGCGGCATCGACGCTGAATGCCCCTTGGGTGACGATTTCCTCTCCCTCACTTAATCCGCTCATCACAACATAACTGTTTCCCAGCATGGGGCCGATTTCAATATCTCGCATCTTGAAAACCGGTTCATCAGTTCCGGGTTGTTTCACATATACCACTGAGCGTTTACCTGTCCACAAAACCGCAGTCCCTGGAATGACAAGCTTATCATTATATTGGTCAAGGTTTGCAGAAATGATGCCGGTTGCGAACATTTCCGGTTTCAATTTTCCATCCTGGTTGCTGACCTCAACACGGACTTTTGCAACACGGGTAGTAGGGTTCATCACCGGATCTATGAAGGAAATATTGCCTGAAAAATTTACGCCGGGCAGAGCCTGTAAAGTAAATGTGACAGGATCACCTTTAGACAGGAATGGAAGGTCACTTTCATATGCATCGAACATTACCCAAACATGCGAAAGATCTGCCACATCAAATAATACCGTGCCGGGGGAAATATAGTCCCCGTTGTTGACTCTTCTTGCGGTAACGATTCCGGTCGTATTTGTGCTAACCTCAAAATTGGATTTGACAATACCAGAGCTCTCAATACCGGCAATCTGGTCGTCCGTAAGTTTCCATTGCCGAAGTTTGTCTTTTGCTGCCTCATAAAGAACTGGCTGTGAGGATTTAGTTTTGACAGTTTCAAGTAGTTCCTGCTGGGCCGTGACCAGATCAGGCGAATAAATAACAGCCAGTGTTTGTCCTTTCCTGACAGATTCACCTGTATAATTTACGGAAAGCTTTTCAATACGGCCCGGCAGATAGGAGACCTGACTCTGCAACATCCGTTCATCAGCCTGAACTTTACCATACAGGCGCAACTCTTTTACAGGTTTTTGTCTTGATACTACTGAAGTAAGTACATTAGCTAACTGTGCAGCTTCTTCGGTCAGGTGTATGGTTTCCGGATCAAAGGAAGTATTACTTTGATTAAGCGGTATTAAATTCATGCCGCAAATAGGGCATTTACCAGGTTGATGCATTCTAATTTGCGGGTGCATGGAGCAGGTCCAGATTGTTTCCTGGTTTACATGAATCGAGGATTCTTGTTTTTCTTCAACCCTACCGGACGAATGAAAGAATAACCAACCGAGAAAAATACCGATTATCAATGCGATAATATAAAATAATCTTTGTCTTTTCATGAATTATTTTTTAAACGTTTGAGCCAAGCAATGGATATGTTAAAGTCGGCAACTGCTTCTAATTGCTTGTATTCGAAATCGAGGGTTTGCTGGCGAACACGCAATAAATCAGTAAGATCGACGCTGGATGAGGTATAACTTTTTAGCATGATGTCGAATGTTTTTGATGCCAACTCATACTGTTCAGCATAAAGCTTTATGCGGCGCTGGGCATCCAGATATAACTGCATAGCCTGATAATATTCGGTTTGTAGCTGATTAGCCGTAGCCTTGTAATTTTGAGAAGTGGCAGATTTTAATAGGTCGGCTTCATCCTGTAAGGCTTTATATTTTTTACGATAGATAGGCAAGGTTGCCGTAACCATTGGCATGATCATATCATTCCCGTTCATTGATGAAGTGGACATATCACTTTTCCTGATAATCGAATAATTTAAGCCTGCTCCAAGCATAGGGTAACTCATGCGTGTAACCATTTGTTTCCGGGCTTCAAGCGATTGTTGCTCGTATTGAAGCATTCCCAGCATTGGATTGTTAACCAGTGCACTATCTGAGATAGCTGTCAGAGATAATGAAAGGCTATCAGCTATTAAAGTATCAGGCAAGGAAACAGGTGAAACAGGCAGCCTGTTCAAATAGCTATTAAACAGTGCTGCTGTCGAATTCCACTGGTTTTTTAGCAAGTCTATATTATTCTGAAGGTCACCAATCTCAATCTGTATCCTGTAAACATCTGATAAGCCTGAATTGCCTGTTTGTGCCGCTTTGAACCCTACAGTAGATAACCTTTCAATAGTCCTTAGGATCTCAATATTTTTCTCAGAGATCCGGATATTCTGTTTGATCTTATGCAATTCATACCAGGTCCGCTGCACTGCATAAAACACCTGCAATTTGGCATCTCTGAACGATTCGTATTTAGCTTTTGCCATCAGGCTCATTTCATCTTTGGCATACTTTATAACACCAAACCAGGGAAACATCTGCATCAGCCTCAGATCCGCCACCTGGTTCCCGGCCACAAGTTCCATGGGACTGAGAAATACGCCGATACTCAAACTTGGATCGGGTAAACTGCCAACCTGCGGTACTTTTTGCAATGCCGCTTCATATTCATAATAACGTTGCAAAACTGTCGGGTTGTTCCTGGCTGCAATTTCTAAATAACCTGATAAAGAATCGGATTGGGAATTGGCTGATATACATAGAAATACAATAGAAATACTTAGAAATACATGGAAATACATGGAAATACCGATTGTAGTATATTTCGTGTATAATTTAAATTTATTTCTTTTGGTTTTCATCTTTAGTCATTTTGATGAAATTGTTCAATCCCCTCTCCCTCCAAATCGACTGGAACAAAGGCACCACAAAAACAGTCATGACCTGGATTACCATACCACCGAACATGGGTATAGCCATGGGGATCATGATGTCAGAGCCTTTCCCGGTGGAAGATAAAACGGGTAACAAGGCTATAACAGCAACTGCCGTAGTCATCATTGCCGGCCGCACACGTTTCATTCCGGCCGATACTACTGCTTCACGCACTTCGTAAACCGTTGCAGGATGCCGCGCCTCAAATACCTGGTGAATATAAGTCCCCATGATCACGCCATCGTTAGTGGCTATGCCGAACAAAGCAATAAATCCGACCCAGACAGCCACGCTCAGATTTATTGTGTGCATCTGGAACATATCCCGAAGGTTAATACCCGCGACAGAAAAATTTAAAAACCAGTCCTGTCCGTATAACCAGAGCATGATAAAACCGCCGGCAAAAGCAACAAAGACACCGGAAAAGTGAATAAAGGATGCAGTAACGGTCTTGAATTGAAAGTATAGCAATAACAAAATCAGGAGCAGGCTTATTGGTATAACGATAGCCAGCCTTTTTGTCGCCCTGAGTTGATGTTCATAATTTCCCGCGAATTTATAAGATACTCCTGCAGGTAAGATAAGGGAACCTGAACTCAGCTTCTGCTTCAGTAATTTATCAGCTTCCTGCACTACATCCACCTCTGCTTTGCCTTCGATCTTATCAAATATGACATAACCGACCAGGAAGGTATTTTCACTACGGATCATCTGCGCTCCCCGTGTATAATCAATATCGGCGATTTCGCCCAGGGGAACCTGGATATCATCCATACCCGGGATAAGGATGCGTTTTAAATCTTCCGGGTTATCGCGCAATTCCCGTGCATAACGTACTCTGATTGGAAACCGCTCGCGGCCTTCAACTGACGAACTAAGGCTCATACCCCCGACTGCCACTTGTAACACTTCCTGCACATCGCTTACAGTCATTCCAAAACGTGCCATCGCTTCCCTGTTCAACTTGATTTCCAGGTAGGGGGCCCCAACAGCCCTGTCATAGAAAACTGCTGAGGCTTTGATTGATGGCACTTCTTTTAATGCCTGCTC
>CAYJNJ010000125.1:0-10051 GCA_964371595.1 uncultured Bacteroidales bacterium
GGATAGACCTGGTAACCGATCCTGCGAATCGATGGGATCAGCCATAAGTAGTAACCAATTTCCTGTGACTCTTCATTTAATCCAAAGCTGCTTGTGATGGTAGTTTTAATCTGGCTGCCCGAACTCTCTTTTGATTTATAGGCATGGGTGTACTTGAAGGAGGCTTCAGCAGTAAAGACTTTTTCTATGCTTGCGCTGATTTTCGCTCCCGCAGAATATGAATCCTCATAAGTAGAAGTTACCTCCGTTTTAGAAACATTTTCTGTCTTGAAGGTCAACTCAGTCGGTTCTACTTCCGGTGTGTGTAAAGAAGTCCAAACCGGCCAGTCGATCGAACAGGGCGGGGCCCCGTCCGTAATTCCGACCAGGGTCCACAAGCTCCGGATCTGGGGCCCGTATTTTATTTCATCTGCCAGGTCACTGCTTGCAACAAGCGTTCCGGGGACCGGCCGCCAGAAGTCCGAATTGAAACATGCACCGATTAGCTTTTTATCCGAATCGGGATAATAGACCATGGAAACTTGCTGCATCCCATCGTAGCCTGCAATCTCAGTGGTATAATCGTGAGGCACCATATAACTCGCGACAGACAAAGCATAGTGCTTATCTGCAAGCTGTGGCATCGATGACGACGGCAATACGACCATTGAAGTACGCTCCAGTGCAGGCAAAGCCATTGGATTATCAGGAATTGACCATTCCTCATTCCATAAAGCATGACTTTTATCGGATACCGCATAATTTGTGAGCTTAAACACAGAAAACATGTTTCTTGCTTCCGGATTAAACATATATGGCTGCCTCTGAGCCTCTATGCTGCCCTGAATGATCGTCGAGTTGCCGGCATTAGGGTCAGCGGACAGTAAAATATTGACTCCGATTTGCGGGTTGAAATAAGTGAGGTAAGATGCAACCCCTTCTTCATACGTACTGTAAAGTAAACAATCATTGTTCAGTGTATCCCGGTATACAATTGCTCCCCCGAATTTATCTCCCATTAATGTATTTGGCAGAGTTTTCTGGAATGCCAGCCGGCCTGATGCTTCATCATAAAGGTATTTATCCGTAAAGATCATCTTAGCTTGTGAATCAAACGAAAACAACTGCAGTGTTGAATCCACCTGGCATGCCCCGACTTTATATCTCACGGGCAAATCATCCAATTCGGTATACCATGTTGTCCAACCGGTTGATTCGTCTTCAAACCGGGCCCATAGTTCAAAGTACTTTTTAGATTCATTGGGGTTTGGCGGTTTTCGGATCAGCGAGTAAAACCAGAGCCTGCCATAATATTCAAAAGCAAATGCATTTGGGTAAATGGTGAAATCGCCCCAGAAGGGTGTATAATTATATTCATCTTCATGATCGTAGCCATATGTTAGCTTCTGAGTATTATTTATCGTAAAAGGTTGGAAATCACCATTAACATACTTGTATACATAAGGATAATACCTGAGATCGACCTCAAATTGAGCCTCCGGGGTCCAGACAAACATAAAAACATCACCGTTGAATGTACAATAAGCTGTTCCATCTGGAAGCCATGCTACACTATTAATCTCATTAGCCATGGCTTGAGATTGAAACATACTGTCGGGAACCAGTGCTTGAGACAGCACTGCATGACTATTTAACCAGAGTAATATGGTCAGGCTGAATGGAAATAATATCTTTTTCATCATCTTAATTGTTTTCAGCAGTGAATATTCTTACAAAAAATAATAAAGACCAGCCGACAGGGAAAGATCCCTGGAAAATGCAGCACCGGCATTAAACCGGAAATGATCTGACATATCCCACTTTAACCGGATAACCCCGTTGAAGAGGGATTCTGAAATCAATCCTGACTTGATATTGTCGTTGAAAGTGTTTAAATTTTCGGGATTTACCCGCTTAATGGATAAATCGTGCGACTCATATAGGAGGCTAAAGCCCGGGCCGGCAGAGATGGTGATATTTCTGTCCTTATACGAAGCAAGAAGATTTGCCACAAAATATACTGTCTGGAATTTGTTTTCCCTGGTTTCGTCAAGGTAACCGGTTTCGGGATAAAGGTTGTCTTCTATTTTATCAGTATTACCAAAGGCATAAAGTAAATCTGGTTCCAGGTTTATTCCCCAATGAGGATTGAATTTGTATTGCACAAGGAATCCCAGCCCGAACCAGGGTGATATTGCTTCGGATTTAATATCAAGGTCTGTAGTGTCAAGGTTTGTATTGATAACCTGGTAATGCTTCTGCGACAAGCCAATGGTCAGCAGCCCGTCAATATACCAGTCACTGCCGGGCTTATTGATAAATACAACGCCGGCTGAGAGTCCTATCCCATTGAACCGGTCGTGATAATTGACGAAAGTGTTCAGCGTGTCAATTTCACCTTCGGTCAGGGTTAAAGTTCCAAAGTCTTCGCCCATCCAGACAGAATGTTTGGACATGGAAGTCAGCTTTAGGTCAATGTCAAAAAAGGAGTAGTTTGCGCCGAAGAAATATTTCCCGGCGGAAGAATTTTCAGGCTTTTCCGGAACCTGCGCAGCAACGGCAAACGTGAGGGTTATGCCCATAAAAAAAGCAAATAATCTTTTCATGGTTTGGTTTGGTATAGTTAAAATTTATCAGGTGCATTTGAAATTCCTTCAAATATCATTGAACATGGAAAGGTAAGAAATATAAATCATAACAAATCAGATTACATGAATTATTTTCTTCCCTTAGATATAATCGGGTCATCATGGGATCAACTAGAGTATCCGCTCGAATCTGAGCACCTGGCTCCGTAATTCATTGACCAGCTTATTCTATTGATTCCAGGAACTATCGGGTGGTCACTTTCAGGCGGAAGCAGTGGCCAGTATCGCCGGAAAATGCAGATGATCACCAGATATCATTCAGGTTCCGGTAGAAGCAACCTTGAGGGAATGGAATTCCGGGTTGAAAGGTTCAAACATGCTATCCCCAATTGCAAAAATTCCCTGCTGAGGTATCCAGAAATCACCCAATCTCGCCTGGTCCCTTAGCCTGCCTGCAGGTCCCAGATCCAGGCCCTGGATCATGGCGGCAGAACTCCGTACCATCCAGATACGTCTTGGATTTGCAATGAAATTCTGGCCATTTGGAACTTTACCGGCTAATCCCAGGTGTCCTGCTCCCAGCAAAAAACTTGCTGCTACACCCATGACATTCAAAAACGCAGGTTTCTGCCAGAGTGATGAAGGAACCATGCCGGCAATCCCATTCATGAGCCGGGTTGAAAGCGTTGAGGACAACGAAACCTTCCATTCGAGATTAACATCTTCACCTATAAAAATACTAAGGTCATTTGCTCCTGTCCACTTGATTTTAATTTCTTCGACTTGCTGAACTTTCATAAGGGCATTGCCAAAATAGCGGGGACAAGACTTTTCCGCAGGTGCATTTTGATAAAACACCCAGTGATCGTCCGCATCCCGGTGCCACACTGAAGTGTAAGGCACTCCCAATGATGTTACAGGGAAACGCCTGAGCCCTAAAATGTGCCCGGATGAAAATGGGAGACCCATAATGCCATATCCGGAAAATTTCTCCCATGAGCTATCTGGCAGTGAGGCATTACGTTCGACTTCATATATGAGATCCTTTGGGCCAGGCATGGTGAATCTAGATCTGAAAAAAAATAAATATTTATACAAAAGTAATACAAAATCACGCATTCTGGATACAGGTTATACCGTTCAATATCAAGCGGTAAGCGTTGGTCAATTTGAGCGGAAAATGCAGGGAAATCGCTATATCTTTCCGGCTTTCTTTTCCGGGAGCATCTTATGCCCGACAAAGCCCAGGATGAGCCAGGGTACGATGCCATCGGCAAAATATGCCCAGATATCCGGCTCTTTGTACCAGATAAATCGTGTATAAGGCACGAAAAAGAATCCGATCAAGCCAACAGCAATTGAAATGAACAACCTGTTTTTCAGCGATGCTTCATTTTGTTGTAGAAAAACCCAGAATAATAAAAATGAAATCACAAAACAAACCAGGAATCCACGTATCATTGGCATGGTCATTTCCATCGAGTTATTCATCTTATAATTGATCACAGCCCAGGGTTTCCCTTCATAATTTTTCATGGTTGCTTCCATCTCCGACCGCGTGGAAGAAGGATCGGGCATGCCTAAAACGTACATGCCTTCTTTAAGTCCAAGCTCCTGGAATTTCTGCAGGATCTCGTCCTGTGCCGGGGTATATCCGTGGGTTGGATTATGAAAGTTAGGCATGGCAAAAGAAATAAACTGCCATATAAAAATGATGACTGCCCCGATAAGCGAGAATAGTAGATGTTTTTTCATATTGTTGATTTTAAGTGATTTAATAAGGGTGATTGCAAGTGATGAAAATCAAAGTTAATTTATAATTATGCACTTGTCAAGTTATTGATGTTACGGGTGCTGATAATATCCAAACATCAACCAATCTCTAATTAAAACGATTTTCATTGAGCCTATTGAAATTATTTTTATATTTAAAGTCCTCAAATAACCACTGTTATGAAATTCAGGATTCCATTTTTAGTTTTCCTGACGAGCCTCTCTTCCTTATTAGTAAGTTCCCAGGTCAATTGGATAAAATATCCGGGAAATCCGGTCTTGACGCCTGGTCCGCCAGGAAGTTTCAACAATGGCGGCTATCCTTTTATCACAGTCATTGCGAATAATGACACCCTTGATATGTGGTATACGGCAAGCGATCAGCAACAACAAATAATTGGTCTTGCCCGTTCCATCGATGGCTGTAACTTCGAATTCTGTCCGTCCGTCCCTTGTTTTGAGCCATCTCCATATCCACAGGCTTTCGACTGTCAAGGTGTTTTCAATGCACAAATCCTTTATATCAGCGATTCCTCCTGGTATATGTGGTACAGCGGTCTTGATATCAGTAACTTTAATTCACAGGTAGGGCTTGCTGTTTCAGACGATGGATTAAACTGGCAGAGATATTCGGAAGAGCCTGTTCTGACCAGGGGATCATATGGTAGCTGGGATAATACTGTTGTTTATGCAGGGACGGTGTTATTTGATGAGGGACTTTATAAGATGTGGTACACAGGAATGAACGGTTCTGCGTATGGACTAGGATATGCCACATCTAATGATGGAATAACCTGGACCAAATTTGAAGATAATCCAATCCTTTATTCATCCGCCAATCCAGAAGTTATAAAGAATGCGGAAGGTTACCAAATGTGGTTCAATGCAAATTATGGTGACGAATTTGCCATATGGTACGCTACTTCCGATGATGGAATAAACTGGCAACCTTCAGGTATGCCGGTTATACGACCGGATGCCGGTTCATTTGATGACGAAGGGACTTCGGCACCTTCTGTCATTTTTGATAATGTTTCAGGATTGTTCCAGCTCTGGTATACTGCATGGTCAGGCAGTACTAATTCATATTCTGTCGGGTATGCCACCGATTCAACCTATGTGGCCATAAGGGATAAGGAAATAACAAATGTTTCCGGTTTAAAATGTTTCCCCAATCCGGTAAGGTCAAATGCGATTATTACTTTTAATATTCAGGAGATCTCACCTGTATCGCTGGAATTATATGATACCAACGGCAAAATGGTTAAGGATCTGGCTATTGGATCCGATTTTCAAGGTATATACAAGTCGCGGGTCAATATGGAAGATTTACCTCCAGGAATGTATTTATGCCGGCTTGTTTCAACTGCGGAAATTGCTATGACAAAATTTATAGTAATTAAGTAGTTTCAACAGGAATAATAAAGCCCTAAAGCTAAAAATTTACTAAATATTTATCACATCTGAGTATAAAATGTTAAGTTTCTGTTAATTAAGACAAAAACCTTGATTTTGATAATCTATTCAAATAATTTAGTAGAATTATAAGTCTTCAGAACCTTCAGGTTATCTGTAAAACGCCATACTTGCTAATTTCTAAATTTATGAAAACTTTAAAAAAACTTCTTTTCGGGCAGATATTATTGATCATTGCGGTCGTTTTATTGTTTCCGGCGTACATTCAGGCTACTGTTTTTACGCTTGATCTGGCTTTATCAGGACAAAATGAGGTCCCTTCAAATCCATCATCAGCCACGGGAATATTAACAGGATCCTATGATGATGCTACCAATGTCCTGAGTTTTAACCTGATGTTCAATGGATTGGTCGGTCTGACAACTGCATCTCATTTTCACGGTCCTGCGGCTGCCGGTGTAAACGGACCTGTCGTGATCGGGCTTGTGGGTTTTCCGGCGGGTGTCACATCCGGTTCTTATTCCAATTCATTTGTATTGACGCCTGATCAGGAATCAGATCTGCTTTGTGGAATGTGGTATATAAATATTCATTCTACAGTTTATCCGGGTGGAGAAATAAGATCCCAGGTGAAAGAAGGGACAACCTCCGGGGGTGTTATGACCCTGGAGCTGGCTGTGACAGGGCTTAAAGAAGTTGCTCCAAATTTTTCGACTGCCACAGGAATTTTGACCGGAACATATGACGATGCCACCAATTTACTCAGCTTTACCGTGATGTTCAACGGATTGACAGGGCCATCAATTGCAGCGCATTTTCATGGCCCAGCTTTTGACTGGCAGAATGCAGGTGTCCAGATCGCGCTTGCAGGATTTCCGGTTGGCGTCACCTCCGGAAATTATGCTAATGCATTTGTTTTAACGGATGTACAGGAATCACAACTGCTTTCCGGAATGTGGTATCTGAATATCCATTCTCAGGTTTTACCCGGAGGTGAAATACGGGGACAGATCACTGAAGGAACCCTGACGGGTGATTGCGCTCCTCCCCCGCCGATAGTGCCTGTCGCGAATTGGGCCCTTTTGCTCGGCGGACTGCTTATTGCAAGCTATGCACTATTTATTATCAGAAGAAGAGCCTAAAAGTGATTTGACGATTTGACGAGGTGACGATTGGGCGATTTGACGATGTGACGATGTGACGATTTGACGAAGTAAATTTTAAGTCGTTAATAAATCTTAGATCCAGTTCAAAATCGAAATTACTTTGGACTGTTGTTCCTGTTTACAACTTTTACTACCAGCCAAATGATAACAACCAGAGCGGCAAGGCCGATAATCCAGCCCCATCCGAATCCCATTCCCCAACTGTGATTTATTCCATCCATCATAATATTAAGTGTTAAATTTTTATCAGGTTGAAAACCCTATTGAAAAGAATAATACACAAAGGTGCGTCACTTATTATCAAAAATTGTTACATAATTCCAGATAAGATTTGTAACATTCACACATTTCTAGATATGTAACAGTGGGGCCTTTTGTCATTCCTCAAGAAATCCGAATTTTCCTCGATGATAGTCGTTATATGCCGCAGTGATCTCCTCCAGTGTGTTCATAACAAACGGGCCGTGGGCTGCAATGGGTTCTTTTAGTGGCTCTGCGCTCATGATCAGAACAATGCTGTTTTCCAGGGCTTGTAAAGTGAAAGTTTCCCTTTCATTTTCAAATAATGCGAAATGATCAGACGGCACCACTTCACCTTCATTCACCCTGATACTTCCTTCGATCACCAGCAATGTAGTGTTATAACTGGGCGGAAAGGAAAACTCAGCCTTTCCGCCTTTATTCAACTTTGCATTAAAAAGATGAACAGGGGTAAAAGTAGTTGCCGGTCCTTTGGCTCCCTGATATGATCCTGCTATTAACTCGACAGTGCCGCTGTTCTCCGGCAGTTGCACTTTCGCCATCATGTCGTTTGTAATGGGCTGGTACTTTGGTTCCGACATTTTATCCTTTGCAGGGAGGTTTACCCACAACTGCACCATTTGAAAGTCGCCACCCTGTTCGCTCCAGCTTTTTTCGTGATATTCCTTGTGCAAGATACCCGCAGCGGCCGTCATCCACTGCACATCTCCTTCGCCGATCACTCCGCCACCGCCGCTGCTGTCGTGATGGGCAACCCTGCCTTTATACGCGATAGTCACCGTTTCAAAGCCCCTGTGAGGGTGTACACCTACTCCTTTGGGCTTATCCGCGGGAGGATAATTGAATTTTGAATGATAGTCAAGCAAAATGAAAGGATTCATTCGTTCCATTTCCAGCCGGTATCCGCTGGGAATAAAATTATGCACCCTGAATCCGTCGCCCACCCAATGGGGTTCGCGTGGCTGCATGACTAATTCTACTTTCTTAATTTTCATTTTAAATTGTATGATTTTAACCAGATTAGAGTAAACGAATGTTTCTTTGGCCGTTTAAACAAATAAACCTGCATAAAGGTTTAATCAAACATCATCCCTCCGCATACCATTTGATCTGCTGCGATGCACGCATAATAATCGCCAGGATGACAAACAGCCCGACACTTCCGGCAAGCAGTGCGTAATCCTGCAATTGCAATATGGTAAACAGGAACAAATACAGGCCGGTTTGTAACAGCGTAACCCAGGTAACCATCCGCACATTCTTCAGTATGGTAAATGAATACCACGAAATCAGTATCGTAACGGCTACGGCCGAGATCAGGTAAGCCCAGTTGAACCCGGTCTGTTCGCCAATTGAGGTCAGCAGCGCATAAAAAATCAGCAATGCAAAAGCCACCAGTGAATACTGGAACGGATGGATCCTGGTTTTGCTTTTAAGTTCAATAAAAATAAAGATGATAAAATTCAGTGCGATAAACAGGATGGCATATTTTACCGAACGCATCGATTTCTGGTAATGATCAACCGGGATGAGCAGCTCAACACCTAATTTTGAATCGTGCGTGGTGTATTTCCCGTCGATCCATTGCTGGGGAAAATTGCGGTTCAGGTGGGTCACAAGCCAGTCGGCCGTAAATCCCTTTGATGTAACCTGCCGGTTTGCCGGAAGTATCCCACCGGTAAAACTTGGCTGGGCCCAGTCGGACCTCATGATAACCTCCGACGATTTCCCAAGCGCTTCCACCGAAAAGTCCTCCGATCCGTTTAAAACCAGCTCTATTTCAAAATTCAAAGGCTGTTCCAGGTCCAGGGAACCGGCCTTGATGGTAATCCCCGAATTGAACAGGTCGGTATCGGGAACACCTGGCTCTACTTTACATTTCTGACCATTAATTACCAGTTCCGGCAGGTTTTTTATACCGCGCATATCTGAGACACCAATGGTGAAATAGGCTGCACTCCAGTTATACCGGGCATTCTGAAGATCCAGTCGTGAAACATCTGGCTTATCAAACAAGCCACTTAATTTGATTTTTCCTTCGTAAACCACCACTTCGTAAATCCCGCGCTTCCTTGTTTCGGGATACAGGACCCCATCTGCTTTTAATGTTTCAGGCAGGAAATGCGCAACTCCTTCCCGTACGCTGGTTACCTGGCTATTTTCCACCGTTTCCGAAACTGAAAACGGCACATTCAGCACCGGGCCGGCCAGCACCTGCCTGCCTCCCCATTGGTGGTAAAGTTCATTCTTCACCTGTCCGGCAAGGTCAATCCTCTCCTGAATGATGTCCTGGATCAGGAATGACGGGATGAGCAGCAAAATGGCCAGTACTGAAACAATGACCATCTTAACGCTGTAACTGTTCATGAAATGTTGATTACCTTTTGTTTCCATTGTTTTAAATTTTAAAAGTACTTTGAAGTACAAAGTTAGAAATTAAAAAAATTATTGATTGTTGATGAGTTTTTCTAGTGCCGCCAGATGCAGCCGAAACAGATCCTTTCCGCGTTCGGTTGCCCTGTAGGTTGTATTTGGCTTCCGGCCAATGAACTGCTTCGAAACCTCAATTATTTCCTCCTGTTCCAAAGCCTTCAGATGGCTGGCCAGGTTCCCGTCGGTCAGTCCGAGCAGTTCTTTCAATGCATTGAAACCAAGCGTGTCGTTCACCATGAGTGCCGACATGATCCCAAGCCTGATACGGCTTTCAAATACTTTCTGAAGATTTGCTATTGGAGACTTCACAAGGGTTATTTATTATTTGAATGTTTGATCAATACTCTTTATTCCAAATTCCATCCGCCAGCTGGCGGACTAAATTCCAAATTCCAAATTCCAAATTCCAAATTCCAAATTCCAAATTCCAAATTC